>DATMUN010000630.1:0-2778 GCA_035563895.1 Occallatibacter sp.
GCCAGCGCCACCGTCATCGCAATCAGCCACGGGTTCACGCGCGGCTTCCACATCAGGCTCGCCGCGGGGGCTGGATTGGCAACGGTTGTGGATGCGGCCCCGGCCTTCGCCGGAGTCAGAGATTCTGTGTCAGACAAGCAACTGCTCCTTGTGAGTCGCGCTACGAAAGGAAGTATGAGTACTGCGGGGAAGCCCGGATGCACTGATGATCGGGTGCGCCGCCTGCGGCCCGGGTTCAAGCCGCATTTCGGTTCATAGGTTTAGATTCAGTTGGCCGCAGCCGGGGTTCAGGGTTTCTTACCGCTTTTTGAGACATTCATGCCACAGATGTTTTCGGTACCCGCCAGCCGATCAGGGCGATGGTCAGTGCCGTCAGCTGCATGGCCACGATGAAGCCCACGCAGGCAGGCCATTTGCCCAGCGCCCAGAAGGCTCCGGGTACCACACCGGCAGCCGTTCCGCCCAGGTAGTAGCAGGTCAGGTAGAGCCCGGCCGCGGTCACGCGCGCCTCTGGCGGCGAGGCCACGCGCAGGTGGCTCTGCGAGGCCGTCTGCGAGATAAAGACGCCCGACGACGCCATCACCAGACCCACAATCACCGCCGCCAGTGAGGGCACCAACGTCAGCAGCACCCCGATCATGGAGCACGTGATCGCCCCGGCAATTCCCGCCCGCAACCCAACCTTAGTGATCACGTAGCCAGCCATCGGCGTCACCACCAATCCCACTAGATAGACGAAGAACAGGTAGCTCAGCGCTGCTGTGGACAGGTTGAACGGCGGAGCGCTCAGGTGGAACGTGATCCACGTAAACACGCCGACCAGCGAAAACAGCACGTTGAAGCCGACCGCGAAGGTGGCAACCAGCCTGCGGCTGCGGAAGAGCTCCTGCATCTGGTACGGAAATGCCGGCGGCTCGCCTTCGATTCGCTTCGGCGCTGCGGTACGCCGCCTGCCATGCGGCAGCCACGCCGCCACAGCCGCAGCTCCGGCCAGCGCCAGCCCGCCAATCGCCAAAAAGCTCACGCGCCAGCTGAACCATTCCGCCAGCATGCCCGCCGAGATGCGGCCGATAAACCCGCCCAGCGCCGTGCCGCTCACGTAGAAGCTCATGATCAGCGCCACGCGCTCCGGCGGCCACTCCTCGCCAATGTAGGTGATCACGACGGCGATCACGCCAGGGATGCAGATACCCTGCAGAAACCGCCAGAAAACCAGTTGCGCAAGTGATGTCGAGGTGGCCGCCAGCAGCGTAGGAATCGCAATCCCCGTGAGCGAGGCTACGATCACGCGCTTGCGCGGCAGCCGCTCCGTGAGCGCGCCGAAGATGGGTGCCGCAATCGCCACGCCCAGCGTGGAGGCCGACACCGTCATGCCCACGCCCGTCTTGGTGGAGTGGAAAATCCGCGCCAGCATCGGCAGCATCGGCTGCGTGCAATAGAGCTCAAGGAAGGCGCAGACGCCGCACAGCGTGACGGCGATGGCCGCAAGCGTGCTCGGCACAGGGCGCGATGGGCTCTCTGGAGGCAAGCATCAGGATAAATGAGGGGCGATCCGCAACGTCTTGGAGTGCGAGCCGCCGCGGGACGATACCCTAGTTGCAGATGGATTCCCCTTCCGCTCAAGAACCTGGACGAACCACCCGCCGCGGCATGGAGGCCTTTGCCTCGCGCGACTTCCGCCGCTACCAGCTGGCCCGCTCTGCCGCCATCCTCGGCGCTGAGGCGCAGTCGGTCGCCGTCGCCTGGCAGGTCTACTCCATCACCCACCGCGCGCTCGACCTCGGCTACACCGGCCTCGCGCTCTTTCTGCCCGGGCTGCTCTTTCTGCTGCCTGCGGGGCACGTGGCCGACCGCTTCGACCGCCGCCAGGTCATCCTCATCTGCTACGGGCTGCAGGTCTTCTGCACGCTGGCGCTGTTCGTGTTTGCGTGGCGCGGACTGCACGCGGTCTTTCCCATCTACGCAGTGCTGTTCCTCATCGGCATGGGCCGCGCCTTCTCCGGCCCGGCCAGCTCCGCGCTCGTGCCGCACCTCGTCCCGCAAGAGCACTTCGTCAACGCTGTCACCTGGGGCGGAGCCATCTGGCAGTTTTCCAATATCACCGGACCCGCCGTGGGCGGCCTGCTCTTCACGCTGCCACTCGCTGGTGTTGCGCCGCGATTACAGGGCGCGGGCATCGTCTACATCGTCACGCTGCTTTCGCTCTTCTGGTTCCTCGTGCTGGTGGGCAGCCTGAGCGTGCGCCCCGGCCGCATGGAGAAGCGCAACGTCTCGCTCTCCGTGGTGCTCGCAGGCTTCCGCTACGTGTGGGCGCGGCGACTGCTGCTCGGCTCGTTCTCGCTCGATCTATTCGTAGTCCTGCTCGGCGGAGCCGTGGCGCTCATGCCCATCTTCGCGCAGGAGGTGCTGCACACCGGCCCGCGCGGCCTGGGCCTGCTGCGCGCCGCACCCGCTGCCGGAGCGCTCACCATGTCGCTCATCATGGCGCGCTTTCCCATCCACCGCCGCGCCGGACACAAGCTCTTCACCTGCGTCGCGCTATTCGGCGTGGCCACGGTGGTCTTCGGTATCTCGCGCAACCTGGTGCTCTCGCTCATCGCGCTGGCCATCGGCGGCGCAGCAGACACCATCAGCGTCATCATCCGCGGGTCGTTGCTGCAGCTCGCCACACCGCCTGAGATGCGCGGCCGCGTCAGCGCTGTGAATTCGCTCTTCATCGGAGCGTCCAACGAACTGGGCGAGTTTGAGAGCGGCCTCACCGCGCAGTGGTGGGGAGCC
>DATMUN010000631.1:0-4490 GCA_035563895.1 Occallatibacter sp.
GGCGTGATCCACGACGAAGCCATTGCGCGCGCCCGCGCCGCTGGAGTGAAATGCGTACAGAACGACTGCATCTTTCGCCAGCACGCCAGCCGCGTCGCCGAACATTGATGCCGTCATTGCAGATGGTGTAACTTCGTGCGGCATCGCCGCGTCCAAGTGAGGAGAGTTCCAGCAACGCCCGACATGCGCACACTGCGATCGATCTTCGTTCTTCTTCTCGGCCTGCCGCTCGCGCTTGTCGCACGCGCCGCGTCGTCTGCCGATCTTCCCCACGTTCATGTTGAATTGATCACAGATGAAGCAGGTGTTAATGCGCCCGGTTCTCTGCGCGCGGGCCTGCACTTCAGGCTGGAAGAGGGCTGGCACGTCTACTGGATGAATCCAGGCGATGCTGGCGAAGCGCCACGCCTCACGTGGACGCTGCCCGTGGGTGTCACCGCCGGTCCATTGCAATTCTCCGCGCCCAAGCGCCTGCCGCTCGGCCCGCTCATGGACTACGGCTACGAAGACGAAGTTCTGTTCCCGCTTACGCTCAAGGTCGATAGCAGCCAGAAGCCCGGCAGCGTCCTGCATCTCTCTGCCAAGGCCAACTGGCTGGTCTGCCGCGAGTCCTGCATTCCAGAGAAGGCCACGCTCGACTTCGATCTGCCCGTCACCGCGGGCAAGCCCGCTTCCGATGCAGCAGCGCACAAGCTGTTCCTCCACTTCACGGCGCTGCTGCCCAAGCCGCTGCCCGCAAGCGTAAAAGCGGGCTTCACAGCTACAGCCACGAGCCTCCGCCTCACCGTCAACACCGGCAAGCGAGAGACCGCGGCCACGTTCTTTCCCGCCGATCAGGGCGTCCTCGACAACCCCGCCCCGCAGAAGCTCACGCCTACGGCGACAGGCCTCGTGCTGGAGCTGAAGAAAGACGCGGGGCTTACGCAGAATCCGGCTGAACTGAAGGGTGTGCTCGAGCTCTCCGGCGGTCGAGCGTTTGCCTTTGCCGCGATGCCCGGCACACCGCAGACCACTGCGGCTGCAGCCAATGAAGCGCAGCCCGCTTCGGTTGCTACGCCTCTTGCGCCAGTCGCGCAGCCATCCTCTGCTCCTGCGGCTCCAGCGCCAGCACCGCCTGCGTCCATCGGCCTGGCGCGCGCTGCGTTGCTGGCTTTTCTCGGCGGCCTGCTGCTCAACCTGATGCCCTGCGTCTTCCCGGTGCTGTTCATCAAGGGGCTCGCGCTGGTGCGCTCCGGCAGCGAGGAGCGCGGCGCTCTGCGTGCTCACGGCTTTATCTACGCCGCAGGAATCCTCGTCTCGTTCTGGGTTCTCGTCGCGGCGCTGCTCGGCCTTCGCGCAGCGGGCTCCGTGCTCGGCTGGGGATTCCAGTTCCAATCGCCCATCTTCCTCGCGCTTATGGCATCGCTGCTGTTCTTCCTTGGCCTCTCGCTCGCAGGACAGTTTGAGATCGGTTTGTCGCTGACCAGTGCAGGCGGATCGCTGGCCGCAAAGCAGGGCTACACCGGCAGCTTCTTCACCGGAGTTCTCGCCGTCGTTGTGGCCACGCCGTGCACTGCGCCCTTCATGGGCGCGGCCATTGGGTACGCACTCTCGCAGTCCGTCGGAGTCACCTTCGTCGTCTTTACCGCCCTTGCGCTCGGCCTCGCAGCGCCATATGTCGCGCTCACATTGCAACCCGCGTGGACGCGCCTGTTGCCCAAGCCCGGCGTGTGGATGGACGTGCTCAAGCAGGCCACCTCTGTGCCTGTCTTCGGCACCGTCATCTGGCTGGCGTGGGTGCTGGCGCAGGCATACAGCGCAACACTCGTCGCAGCGCTGCTCGCCGGTCTGCTCCTGCTTGCAGTTGCTGGTTGGTTCCTGGGCCGGTGGCCCGCGAAGCGCTGGGCCGTTGCTGTCGCGGTGCTCGTCATTCTCGCCGCTGTTGGCCTCGAAGTCTATGGCGCGCGCATCGCTGAAGACGCCGCTCACGAATCCATGCGAGCCGGGATGCAGCAGTCTGCGAACGGCTGGCAACCCTGGTCACCTGAAGCCCAGCGTGCCGCGCTGGCCGCAGGGCATCCCGTCTTTGTGGACTACACCGCAAGCTGGTGCCTGAGCTGCCAGGTAAACGAGCGCGTTGCGCTGCAAAAGCCCGAGGTGCAGCAGGCCATCGCCTCAGCGCACGTTGTGCTTCTCCGCGCAGACTGGACGCAGCACGACGACGCCATTACGCAGTCGCTCACGCAACTCGGTCGCAGCGGCGTGCCCACCTATGTTCTGTATCTACCCGGCGAGAAGACCCCACGATTGTTGCCCGAGGTTCTGACACCGGGCATCGTATTAGATGCGCTGGCAGGGCTGCATTGAAACATAGAAGCGCCTGACGGTGTACAGCGTCTTCGCTTGCTCAGGCTATTTCGTGTAGGAGTCGCGCCATTGCCCGGATTTCACCAATCTCGCGCAATTTCTAGTCACTCTTCGAGCCAGGCCGAGAAGAGTTTGATGGCGCAGCAGCTCGAAATACTGCCATCCGGGAATCAACGGCAACCGTGAGCGGAGCGGCACAACTTCATCCGTTGCATTCGATCGTTCCGACAGAAAAGCGCCAATCTTTTGCGTAAGTTCGGCTTGGTAGTCTTTCCACCATTGAGTGCACTTAAGCTGCAAGGCATCGAGCTCTGCCGGATTTTTTAGAAGATGCATCACAAGTCTGCGAGCTTGAGACCATGAGCGAATGGTCGGAAGCGGATGGTTGCCAAGCAGGCTCTCGAAGTAATTCAACGAGATGCGTTTCTCGATAATCGGAATAGAGCCTGCTTCAAGAGCATCGTAGACGCGGCAGGATTCCAGGCTGCCATTGCCCATAGGCGACGGCGCGAATGCAGACTGGTTGAGATATTCGACAAAGTCTGCTTCCGGGATGCGTTTTTGCCCCTGAGAACTCCTGCTAAAAAACGTTACCCCCCGTGCAGAGCTGCCTGAGTAGCAGATATGCGGCTCAATTGGCAGCAGAGCGCGAACAGCTTCAGGTCGTGAGCACTTGCCGGCTTCCCCAATGAAGGACCACGCATAGCGCCGCTCAGAAGCTGGAACAGACGCGGTTGTGTCGTTACGTGCGCTATAGCCGAGCGGTATCACCATCACATGATGCGGATTGAAGACTGAGGACCATATCGTGCGAAAGACTCCTCGAAAGTGGATGTAGCGATCGACACCGAGTTCATAAAACTCATCGCCTAAATGGACAAGAAATGCATTCTTACCGCGGAATGACGCATAGTAATCTGCGTTGTTCGAGTAGATAAACGCGTCGATGAGAATGGCATTGTCCAATACGGCTTCGTGCTTGCAGTCGACGATGTGCTCGGAGATATATGGGTCAAAAATCTTTTTGATGAAGTGCCGCTCGAAGTACTGCTCTGATTGCCATATTGCAGTGAATTTACGCGCGTCAGGTGCGCCCGGAGTCCACACATTTATTCCTTTCTTCGAACGTGGTTGAGGGGTTCGCCAAACGAATAGCGCAGCGCTCAGAATTTTCTGTGTTTGGACTCCTTGATACGGCGGATATCTTCCATCCGCTGTGCCAGCAGCTTTTCGCGGCCCTCCTGCGTGGGCTTGTAATAGATGCGTCCGCGCAGTGCGTCAGGCAGGCAATCCATGTCGGCTACCTTGCCCTCTTCGTCGTGCGCGTAGCGGTAACCCTTGCCGTACTCCAGTTCCTTCATCAGCCGTGTGGGCGCATTGCGCAGATGCAGCGGCACTGGCTCTTGCCGCGTGTTCTCCACGTCGTCGCGCACTGTGCCATAGGCCATGTAGACCGAGTTCGATTTCGGCGCGAGGCACAGATACAGCACCGCCTCGGCTAGCGCCAGGTCACCTTCCGGTGAGCCAAGAAACTCCATCGCCTGCTTGGCGCTCAGGCACAGATTCAGCGCCTCCGGCGCCGCGAGACCAATGTCTTCAACGGCCATGCGCACGACGCGGCGCGCAAGGTACAGCGGGTCCTCACCCGCGGCAAACATGCGCGCCAGCCAGTAGAGCGCTGCATCTGGATCGGAGTTGCGCACGCTCTTGTGCAGCGCCGAGATCAGGTTGTAGTGCTCCTCGCCTGACTTGTCGTACATCAGCACGCGCTGCTGCACGGCCTCGGTAGCCACGGCCTTGTCGATGCGCTTCTCGCTCTGCAGCGCAATCTGGGCGGCTACTTCGAGCGTGTTGTACGCGTTGCGGCAGTCGCCGCTGGAGTAGTCCGCGATCAGCGTCAGCGCATCGTCGTCTGTCTGCAATTCCATCGCGCCCAGCCCGCGCTCGCGGTCTTCCACCGCGCGCCGCAGCAGCGTAACAATGCGCTCCGTGCTCAGCGCCTGCAGCACGTATACGCGGCAACGAGAGAGCAGCGCCGAGTTGATCTCAAACGAAGGATTCTCCGTCGTCGCGCCGATCAGCCGGATCGTGCCGCGTTCCACGTAAGGCAAAAACGCATCCTGCTGTGCCTTGTTGAAGCGGTG
>DATMUN010000632.1:0-2698 GCA_035563895.1 Occallatibacter sp.
AGACGAGATTCGATAATAGGTCACGGCTGTCTTATTGAAAGCCAGCGTGGCTCTGAACAGTACCAGACCGCGAACTCGCGTGATCGTATGACTGCTGAGAACCCGGTGAGGTTAGGCTGTTGAGAACAACATGCTTTGACCGTTCATTCAGGGTCGAGAAGCTTCAGGACAGCCTTGAGTGCCCGCTTCTGCTTCGATTTCTTGATCATCGCCGTTACGATCATCCTCCTTCTAGCCGCGGCAATAGCATCCATCTTCCAAATGTCATATGACCATCAGCCCGTTTATCGGCATCTAGTGATTTAGGATGCGTCATGCGATTTTTCTACTCGACGTTGGTGTGCAGCCTTTGCGCAGCGTTTTGTCGCGCACAGGCAGCAACTGATGATGCGACGTTCGTAAAGCAGGCCCGTGCAAAATATGACGCTCCCTTTGAAAGGAACCTGCAATCCTTTAGTTGCGCCATAGAGTTCAACTGGAAGCAGCACTTCACCGAGGCCGTACGTGTCGGCGACGAAGGGACGGACGACGAGATCGCTGAATTGAATATTACGTTTCGTTGTCGAGACCAGCGGGGATGTATCGATGGCGGCGTTCCGTCATCGCGCGTCAGAGATTGCCGCGGCACATCGATCATTCGCACAGAAAAGACGGAATCAACACCCTCTCGCAATCTTCGGCGAGCTACCCATAGAAAGGACTTCCCGATCTGCACGCCAGTCCATTCAATCCGCTCATCGTACGAAAGAGGTGTCAATGGTTCTTTGCATGGCCTGTTTGAAGGCGCTCCATGAGCAGGAGGCGTCGGCGCCACTGCAATCAGGTACGTAGACTGCCACCCTCTCCGGAGGATTCCTCAGGCTTAGCGAAGTGGTATTGCGCATCTGTTCCAGCGTCTGGCTCATGTAGTACACGCGAACAGACTGCGCTTTGCTTCGCGCGTTCTGCCACAGCTCAAACATCAGCGCGCCTCCTGGCGGCGTGTCGTCGCGGCGACCGTCAATCAACCACGAGAGATTCAGAGCACCGCTAATGTTGGTGATGTTCGTGTCATGCCCCATCAGGATCAGCACTCGATCGCCCTTGGACGTGAGTGCACCCGACACCGGGTGATCCTCGGCCACCTGCTCCATTGAGTCGAGCAGGTGCGCCAGCAGATTCGATGCCCCGGCACGCGCCAGATAGCTCGCCCGCCCGCTCACATCAGACTGTGCCGTGTGCAACTGCATCAGCATGCGCAGCGTACGCAGATCTACACGTCCCCATCCTACGTTTGCTGCATCGAAACCTTCCGCATACTCAAGCAGCAGGTTCTCTGTCATCGTGGAAGCGATATTCAACGGCGAACGCAGTTCGACCAGATGATCGCCGCTACCTTGCTGGATCGACGATGGAATCGCAAACAGCGATTCGGGCTCTGATGTCATGGGCGAAGTGCACGTACTTCCAGACGGGCATGCGTGCAGTACGTCCTCAAGCAGCTGCAGTTGCAGCCTGTATGCTTCTGCAAGCCCGTCTGCCGAGCCACCCAACCGGCCTGCAACAGACTGAAGAGCGAGTGCGTAGTCGGCATGCCCAGGTCTGAGTGCAACGGGTGAAAGAGCGGGTCGGGCGTTCCCTCTGGGCGTGCCGTGACATCCACCTCGCAGCCCGGCTCCAGCCCTGCGGCGAGCGCCTTGCCGCTTTCGCGCGTGCGCTGGTCAGAGTCCGCCACAATGCGAATGTGCGCTGCGTCAGCACATCCGCCAGGCGAAAGGATCCCTTGAGACACCAGCAGGGCACGGTCGTAAGTGCCGAGCAGTGTCATCAAGCGAGCGCCGTGCGCAGTCAGATATCCCGGAGGAACATCCCACGTTGGCCAGGGTTGGCGCGAGTAGCGGTTCAGCTGATCGAGCTTGCCGGTCGGCGAGCGCACACCGTGACGGCTCACAATGACAACAAAGCGCAGCGCGTTGTCCTGGTCCGAGACTGGTGAAGCATTCGACTGCGCATTCCAGGTAACAATATGCAACAAAGCCAGGAGAACAGCTACCGGGCGCAAGAGCTTCACATGCATGCGCACTACTCTCCCCGCTCGCTTGTGGGCGCGTAAACACGTATCCCCGCCGCATCACTGCCCGTTCCCGGAACTGCAATATAGAGCAGACCCTGCGACGGCACAAAGAGGCCTGTCTTTGCGCTGGGTACTGTGTGCGTCGCTCCCAGAGACGGCATCATCCCGGCTTCTTTCAACTCGTAGCTGTCCACTTCGCCGGCGCCGCTGATCAGATAGATCCGCTTACGCGATGCATCGTAAAACAGATCGTCTGCCTTGCCAGCGGCAGCGGCGCTTGCGACAGTCTTGCCAGACGTTGTATCGAGCGCGAGCAGCTTGCCCGGTGTTCGGCACGCCACATACAGCCGTTGATGATCCACATCGTACGCCAGCGGTACATTGTCAGCTGCGTCGGTGATCTTCCAGTGCGCTGTGATTGTGCGGCTCTCGGTGTCGAGTACCGCAACTTCGTTTGCACCTGCGATATTGACGAAGACACGATGGTCTTTCGCGTCGAAGTCCAGTGCTTCCGGATGGGTTGCCACGGGGAGATTCACGACCAGCGTGAAATGCTTCGTATCGACAATCGCAACCTGCGCGGGATTTGCAACGTCCGCGCCTCCGTGTCCGACATAAAGCATCTGCGACGCCGGATCATAGGCC
>DATMUN010000633.1:0-2133 GCA_035563895.1 Occallatibacter sp.
ATCAAAGTCAACCCTGAAGACCTTTCGCAGGTTCCCCAGTCCGGCGAGCACATCCCTGATCCGGGCATCATGGTCATCTTCGGCGCATCGGGCGACCTGACCAAGCGCAAGCTGCTGCCCGCGCTCTATCACCTGGAGCAGGCGGGCCTGCTGCCGAAGAACTTCCACATCGTCGGCGTGGCGCGCCGTCCGCTTGGCAACGAGTTTGCCGAGGACATGAAGGCGGGCATCGTCGAGTTCAACGGCGTGGACCCTAACGATCCGCAGCTAGAGCGCTTCGTGCAGAACATCAGCTACTACGCGCTCACCTTTGACGACGCCTCGCACTACGCCGGCCTCAATGCCGAGCTCGACCGCATCGCCGACGAGAAGCAGATCGGTCCTGACCGGCTCTTCTATCTCGCCACTGCGCCTGAGTACTTCGCGCCCATCGTGGAGAACCTGGGAGCGCAGGGCATGGCACAGCCAGAGAAGGGCCGCGTCGGTGTAGTCATCGAGAAGCCCTTCGGCCACGATCTGGAATCGGCACGCCAGCTCAACAAAGACGTGAACGCGGTCTTCCACGAGAGCCAGGTCTTCCGCATCGACCACTATCTCGGCAAAGAAACCGTGCAGAACATCATGGTCTTCCGGTTTGCCAACGGCATCTTCGAGCCCATCTGGAACCGGAACTACATCGACCACGTGCAGATCACCGCAGCAGAGACGCTTGGCGTGGAAGGCCGCGGGCCGTTCTACGAGAAGGCTGGCGCGCTGCGCGACGTGGTGCAGAACCACGTGATGGAGCTGCTCAGCTTTGTCGCCATGGAGCCGCCCTCGAGCTTCGACGCAGAAGCCGTGCGGCGCGAAAAGCTCAAGGTCTGGAAGGCGATCCCAAATATTCCGATCCTGAGCGCCGTTCGCGGGCAGTACGGCCCGGGCATCATCGACGGCAAAAAGGTGATCGGCTATCGCGAAGAAGATCGCGTCAATCCCGAGTCCGGCACAGAGACGTTTGCCGCAGTCCGCATCGGCATTGAGAACTGGCGCTGGGCGGGCGTTCCCTTCTACCTGCGCGCAGGCAAGCGCTTGAAGAAGCGCGCCACCGAGATCAGCATCCAGTTCAAGCAGCCGCCGCTCCTGATCTTCAACCGCATGCAGTCCGGCGGCCCCTGCCAGGAGATTCAGCCGAACCTGCTCACCATCCGCATCCAGCCGGACGAGGGCATCGCGCTGCGCTTCGGCGCCAAGGTGCCGGGAACGGCGAGCATGGCCGTCTGCCCGGTGACGATGGACTTCAACTACGCTGACGCCTTCGGCACCAGCAAGGCCAACGGCTACGAACGCCTGCTGCTGGATGCGATGCTCGGCGACCAGACGCTGTTCTCGCACCGCGACGGCGTGGAAACCAACTGGGCGCTCTATACGCCGATCCTGGAAGCGTGGGCGGCGAAGAACCCCGAAGTCTTCCCCAATTACTTCGCGGGCTCCTGGGGCCCCGACTGCGCCAATCGCCTGATCGAGCGCAGCGGCCACACCTGGCGCAACAACCTCGGCGGCAAGAGCTAAGCCGCCAGTCGTGCACGTACAAAGGCCGGAGCCCGATGGCTCCGGCCTTTGTGTTGCTGTTTCCTCCCGCTCTACTGGCAGGCTGTAAACGCGATATTCGGTACTGCCACTGTGAACGGTCCAACGCCAGTTAACGCGATGGACGCCGACTGCAGCTCAGACGGCGTACAATCCGCCGTCCCGCCCGAAGACGGAACCGTGGCGATGCCATCGACCACATAGGTGGCCAGTGCCGCGCTCTGCGTCAGCGTAGCGCCGCTTGATGACCATGCACCCGCATACGGACCGTCCGAGGCGATCGACAGCGTGTACGCCGCGCAATCGGTGCCGGTGGGGCAGGTCAGCGTCGAGGTAGAAGCCGCTGTCTCCACCGCCAGCACCGCGGAGGACTGTGTCGACGTAGGCGACAACGGAATGGTGTAAGTAGTGGTTCCCACCATCTCCAATGCGCTCAGCTCCACATCCGCCACCGTTGCTGCGTTGGCGCTGGTTGTCGAAGTCACAATACCCGATAGCGTGGCCGCACTGGTCGCAGTCGTTGCCGGCAGGTAGAGGTTCACTGTTCCTGTGGTGTCTCCCGTTGCC
>DATMUN010000634.1:0-2826 GCA_035563895.1 Occallatibacter sp.
GACCGCGCCAGCAGGATCAGGTCAAGCACCTGCTTCTCTCGAATCGTCAGATGCTGGTCTGCCCCGGCTAGCCCGCTCTCCGGGCCAGCCAACAGGCGATCGATCAGCTTGGACAGAAGTCGTCGCGGCGCCCAGATCGACCCTGAAACCACCACCTCGATGGCTTCGCGCACTACCCTCGGACCGGCGCTTGAGTCGAGATAAGCGCGAGCGCCGGCGATGATCGCCTCCATGACCAGTTCATCGTTGCTCGGGGGGCCGATGACGATCAGTCTCAGACTCGGCCGCATCCGGCGAATCTCCGTCAGCAGGCGCATACCTGCCATGCTGGAGTTCAGGTCGATCACCAGGTATTCCAGGCTCTCGTCGCCAACCAGCACGTTCAACTCACCGATCACCGGCGTAAGCATCGATTGACCGAACTCCGGCGGCCGTTCAAAGACGGTGGTCAATCCCTCCAGGCGAATAGGCTCGCCCGCAAGTACGCCTACACGGATCGAATTGGAGTCAGTCATGGATAGCATCGCTTGTAAAAACCAGCCGCCTGAGGCCATTGCGGCCTGCGTAAATCGGGTCCAGCACACTTGAGGCTCGATTAATACATATAGTTTTGGCAGCGACTCTCTTGTTGCTTCTGGTACACCATTGCGGTCTGAATAGCCGGTCTCGCCAGGTTCATTTGAATTGAGAGCTCAAGCGTTACATAGCCCTGCCACTCAGGCCCAAGTTGCGTCACATTAACAATAATGCCGCACAGGGCCTGAGTCGACTTGCCCACTCAGATCGTCTACACGTCACGCGGAATACAAAAGTACCCAATTGCCCAACCAAAGCAACGAGCTGTGCGGAATCGTTGCCAACTCCGCGTGTGCCGTCATAAACCTTCGAAGCCAATCACGGCACTACTCACATTGGATGCTTAATCTTACGAAACGCAGCGCTGCCCGGACAAACCTTACTTCATACCCTCCTGTTGAAAAGATACCTGCCCTTGGTTGCGCTCGAATCAATCAATCGTTTGAGCCTGGGAATCCAATTCCGAAAGTTACCTTCTGCTCAGGCTCTGTTCCACAAATCCCGCAAAATCTGTACCATCGAACCAGAAGGGCGTGGTAGAGTCGAATCCAGTCGCGCCAGTGAGGTAATCGCTTTGATTAAGCAGGACATCGTTCATCACGTGATCGAGCGCACCGGGCTGCCCCGCACCAAGGCTGAGGCCGCCGTGGACACCGTCTTCGAGGGGCTCAAGCAGGCCCTCGCTGCCGGCGAGCGCATCGAGCTGCGCGGGTTCGGCGTTTTCAGCGTGCGTGCCCGCAAGACAGGCATCGGTCGCAATCCCCGCACCGGTACCGAGGTCAGCATCACGCCCGGCAAAGCCGTTCGCTTCAAGCCGGGCAAAGAATTGCACACGCTGGCGGATACCCCGCCTGCCAGCTAGTCATCAAACGGCGCAGCCCAGGGCTACATCAGCCGCTGTGCATCCACATCTACCACGACATTTCTGCGCGGCACGCCGGCCTGGTCGGCGTGTGCCAGCGCTCCGCGCAGCGCTGCATTCAGAGCCTTGCGCGACGCCGCCTTCAGGACCAGGTGGAAGCGGTACACGCCCTTGATGCGCGCGATGGGCGCCGTGCAAGGCCCCAGCACGCGCACCCCTTGCGGCGCTGCTTTCTGGAACCACTTGCCCAGTTCCGCTGACCACCCGGCAGCTTCCTCGAGCTTTTCCGACTGCACCAGTACGTTGGCCAGCGCACCGAACGGCGGGTAGTGCATCCAGCGGCGATACTTCAATTCACGATCGACAAAGCTCGCGTAGTCATGCCCCTGCGCCGCCAGGATCGCATAATGGTCCGGGTAATAGGTCTGCACCACCACGCGCCCTCGCAACTCGCCGCGGCCCGCCCTGCCAGAGACCTGCGTCATCAACTGAAACACGCGTTCTGCGGCCCGGAAATCCGGCATGGAGAGTGCGTGGTCGCAACCCACCACGCCCACCAGCGTCACTCCGTGAATGTCGTGGCCTTTGGCGATCATCTGCGTCCCAACAAGCAGATTGATCTCGCCCGAGTGTAGCCGCGCCAGCAGCCGCTCCAGGTCGTGACGACCACGCACTGTGTCACGATCCATCCGGCCGATCCGTGCCCCCGGAAAGATCTCCGCTAATCGTTCCTCGCCCTGCTCCGAGCCCGCACCGAGGTAGTAGAGGTGCTCGCTGCTGCATTTGGGACACTTCGCCGGCACCGTGCGCTTGTAGCCGCAGTAGTGGCACTCCAGCCGCTGCCCCGCTCGCACCCAACCTCCTTCATCAAGTGTGGGCTTGTGATGCGTCAACGCAATCGCGCAGTTCTCGCACTCGAGCTTCTGCCCGCACGCACGACACAGCAATGCAAACGAGTAGCCACGGCGGTTCAGCAGGATCATCGCCTGCTCGCCGCGCTCCAACGTGGCCTTCGTCTGCTCGATCAGAGACCGCGAGAAGAGCTGCTCCTGCCCCGTCTCCTGGAACTCCCGCCGCATATCGACAAGCTCGACCTCAGGCAGCGGCCTCCCCTTCACACGCTCATCCATCGCCAGCAGCGTGTACTTGCCCTGCGTCGCGTTGTACCAGCTTTCGAGCGACGGCGTTGCCGAACCAAGCACCACTGCCGCACCAGCCAGCTTGCCGCGCATTACGGCCACATCGCGCGCGTTATAGCGCGGCGTCTCCTCCTGCTTGTAACTCTGGTCGTGCTCTTCATCCACCAGTATGAGCCCCAGATTCGGCACCGGCGCAAAGATCGCCGAGCGTGTACCCACCACCACCGGCGCCTCGCCGCGATGAATCCG
>DATMUN010000635.1:0-4487 GCA_035563895.1 Occallatibacter sp.
CAGGGAAGACCCGGTGGCCCTTCATCTTCGGGAGCGCAAAATGGACAGCGATAGGTGGAGGCACACGGAGACGGACCCGAGGCGATGCACATGCTTTGAGATGTGGGGCCCGTGCTTCCCTTGCGGCGAGCATCACTATCGCATCGTTCTCCGCGGCAAGAGCTACAACGCCGAGAAGAACGGCAAGCTCATCGGTCAATTTGCTGAGTTGGAGCCGGCGCAGCGCTGCATCGAGGCGAGCGCGCAAAGAGCGGAGGCGTGGCGAGCGAGGAGGATGGCGCGGGTCATGGCGAAGACGCGCGCAGCGCTAGCTGAAGAGATCCGCCGCGATGTCCCGTTTGAACGGCTGTTCGCCGCGATGTTTTCTGTGCTGCAGCGGCGGCACGAGCGGGCGGGAGACGGGGAGTTTTTGGAGCTGAACGTTTCCGACCCGGAGCAAATGCTCGATAGGTTTTTGCAGACCTGCACGGTTCGGCAGGTCAGGATGCTTCGCGAGATCGCGCTCGAAGCTGGGAGAGGCCCGGCTGCAGTAGCGCCTATGCGCATGCGAGTGGGTCGATACAAGCTGCATGAAGCATGATGGCTCTGGCGGCCGATCATACGCCGCTCACATGTAATACCAATCCGCTGAGGTGCTGACTCTCGGGGGGAATTGAACGAAGCCGCTAGCGCGGCATGTAGGGAGGCATAGCAAGGATCACCTCCTGTCTGAGAGGATTGCGGGTTTTCGAAGCCCAACCCTTTAGACAGGAGGTTTTCCCATGGCTGAGATCAGCCCTCTTCGCCGCCGCATGATCGAAGACATGACGGTCCGCAATCTGTCGCCAGCGACGCAGCAATCCTACCTCAACGCGGTAGCGAAGTTGAGCCGGTACTTTGGTCGTTCTCCTGACCGCCTCGACCTGGAAGATGTCCGTGCCTTCCAGGTTCATCTGGTTGCGACGGGGATATCCTGGCCAGCGCTGAACCAAATCGTCTGCGCGCTGCGGTTTTTCTACGGTGTGACCCTTGGTCATGACACCGTTCCGGAACGCATCGCCTATGCGCGTAAACCGCGCAAACTGCCGGTCGTGCTAAGCACCGACGAGGTCGTGCGCTTCCTGGAGGCAATCCCAAGCCTCAAGAGCCGTACCGCGCTGACCACCGTCTATGCAGCCGGACTGCGCGTATCGGAAGTGGTCCTCTTGAAGGTTGCCGACATTGATAGCCAGCGGATGGTGATCCGGGTCGAGCAGGGCAAGGGCGGCAAGGACCGTTACGTCATGCTCTCGCCGCAGCTCTTGAGGATTCTGCGGACGTATTGGCGGCTCACTCGGCCAAAGCGATGGCTGTTTCCCGGCCGCGACGACGAGCGTCCGCTCGTCCCCAACGTGCTGCACGCCGCCTGCCGTTCCGCCTGCGCGGCGGCCGGCTTGAGCAAGTCCGTCACAGTACACACGCTACGGCACACATTCGCGACCCATCTGTTGGAGAACGGGGCCGACGTGCGCATCATCCAGGTGCTGCTCGGCCATGCCAGCCTAGCCAGCACGGCGCGCTACACCCAGGTCGCCACCAAGACCATCAGCAATACGCCAAGTCCGCTTGACCGGCTCCGCCTGGAGGTCGTGCCGCCCGGCTGAACGGACGTCATGACTCCGGTTCTGGAGGTGGCGGATGTCTTCCGCCGCCACGGCGAAGCGTTTCGGCAGGCCCGCGCCGGGCATCTCGGCCGCGTCGAGCGGCGCGTCATGGGCGCCATCACAGCATGCCGGACGGCAGCGCTCGGCGGTCACCTCGAGCAGTGCAACGACTGCAGCGCCACACGCATCGCCTACAACTCCTGCCGCAACCGCCATTGCCCCAAGTGCCAAGGACTGGCGCGCGCCGAATGGCTCGCGCAGCGGCAGGTCGAACTGCTGCCGGTACCGTACTTCCATGTCGTCTTCACACTGCCAACGCTGGTGGGCGAGATTGCTTTCCAGAACAAGGCCGCTGTCTATGCGATCCTGTTCCGCGCCGCCGCTGAGACGCTCATCACCATCGCCGCCGATCACAGGCATTTAGGCGCGCAAATCGGCGTCACCGCGGTACTCCATACCTGGGGCCAAACCCTACAGCACCATCCCCACCTTCATTGCGTGGTGCCAGGCGGCGGCCCTTCGCTCGATGGCACGCACTGGATCGCTTGCCGCCCCGGCTTTTTCCTGCCGGTGCGCGTGCTCTCGCGACTGTTTCGTCGACTGTTCCTGCAAAACCTGCGTGGTAGTTTCGATGCCGGCAAACTGCGCTTCTTCGGCAACCTGGCCGGTCTTACCGAACCTACAGCCTTCATGGCCGCGCTCAACCAACTCCGACGCATCGAATGGGTGGTCTATGCCAAGCCGCCGTTCGGCGGCCCCGAACTGGTGCTGGCCTATCTCGGCCGCTACACCCATCGCGTCGCCATCGCCAACAGTCGGCTGATCTCGCTTGCCGATGGCAAGGTAAGCTTTTCCTGGAAGGACTATCGGCAGAACCGCAAAACCAAAGTAATGACGCTTGATGCCGACGAGTTCATTCGTCGCTTTCTCCTGCACACCCTGCCGGACGGCTTCCACCGTATCCGCCACTATGGCTTCCTCGCCAATGGCGGACGCAACGACAAAATCGCCCTCTGTCGTCAACTCCTCGCTGTCCGCCATACTCCGGCAGATCGAGAAGCCGGCGAGGATACCCTCGTAAAATGCGAGATCCCCACCTGCCCACATTGCGGTGGTACCATGCGGCGCATTGGTGTTATCCCGCGAGCCCGCGAGCGTGAACAGCCGTTTCGTTGTGATACGTCATGATCAGCGTCTGCACCATCCACCCTTTTGCATCGCCTTCTCGGTGGCATCATCCAATGTCGCCGCGATCGCGTTCGTCACTAAACATCCCGCCAATCGTTCAGCCGCGCATCCCAGGCAGCAGCTCATGCGCTGAATCGCGCCCTTTGCCCGATCAATGGGGCCGCTCACATCAGATGAATGTCTCGCCGACGTGCGCTCGCCACAGGCGCGTCTTCTCCACAGCCGCACCGGCTGCACTATCCCCATAGCGCTCACAACTCCGCAGCTTCGTTCAATTCGGCTTCTGTGAGGTCGCCACCCGCGACGCAGTGCGCGGCTCGCGTTGCTCCACGACCTCACAGAACCCTCAAGATTCTCAAATCGGAGGATCGATGATTCAACATGGCAACTGGAGGGAGTTGCCATGGGCCAGCCGATTGTGGTTCGAACGGATTTTACAGCGGTTGAGGTGCGCCGGCTGGCGCGGCGGGCGAAGGACAGCGATCAGGTCCGGCGGCTTCTGGCGATTGCTGCGGTGCTCGATGGCGCATCGCGGGCCGAGGCCGCCAAGGTCGGCGGGATGGACCGGCAGACGCTTCGCGACTGGGTGATCCGGTTCAACGAGCAAGGGCCTGATGGTCTGATCAATGTCCCCGCGCCAGGTGCGCCGGCGAAGCTCAACAAGGGGCACCGGGCATTTCTGGCGCGGATCGTGGACGAAGGGCCCGTCCCGGCGGTGCATGGCGTGGTACGCTGGCGGGCCTGTGACCTGATCATGCGGCTGCATGAGGAGTTCGGCATCTCGGTATCAGACGATACGGTCTATCGAGCCCTCAAGGACCTCGGCTTCTCACACGTCAGCGCCCGGCCGAGGGCTTACAAGCAGGATGGCGAGGCGATCGACGCATTTAAAAAAACTTCCACGCTCGCGTGGAGGAAATCCGCAGCAGCCTTGCGCCGGACACGCCGGTAGAGGTGTGGTTCCAAGATGAGATGCGGGTGGGGCAGAAGAACAAGCTCACCTATCGTTGGGCCAGAACGGGATCGCGGCCGCGGGCTGCCCACGATCAACGTACGCAATCGACCTACCTGTTCGGTGCCGTGTGCCCTGAGCTCGGAACCGGCGCCGCTTTGGTGCTGCCCTTCTGCAACAGCGAAGCCATGCAGCTTCATCTCAATGAGATCGCCACCAAGGTCGGCCCTGGTGCCCACGCCATCGTCATCCTTGATCAGGCTGGATGGCACGGAGCGAAGGAGCTGAAGGTCCCGCACAACATCTCGCTGATGCCATTGCCGCCGCGTTCGCCCGAACTGAACAGCCAGGAGAACATCTGGCAGTTCATGCGCCAAAATTGGCTATCGAACCGCGTCTTCAAATCCTACGACGACATCGTCGATCACTGCTGTTACGCCTGGAACACCCTTATTGCTCAGCCGTGGAAGATCATGTCAATCGGGCTCCGGGAGTGGGCCTACATCGGTCGTTCAATTTGAGGATTGGTATAAGGCGTTTGAATTCTGCATGCCGACCAATGCAATCAAGGTCCCAGCTGGTCCAGAGGGGCTCCACGAAATCAAGAAGACGGCTTCCGTCTCCGCGTCGAGTGTGCCGGCGATCGGGCGCGGCTGATCACCGGCGGTGGATATGATTGGCGGCCTATATCGAGGCGACGCGTAAACAAGAAGAGAGGCATCACT
>DATMUN010000636.1:0-2538 GCA_035563895.1 Occallatibacter sp.
GGCGGCTGCGGCGGCCTCATGCCCGCAGCGGGGACACGCGCGCGTGAGCAGGGTCCCGCACGCTTCGCAGAATCTGGCCTGGTTGAGATTCTCGAATCCGCAGTTTGTGCAGCGCATACAACCTCTTTCCGGCCAAGGGCCGACATCCCTCCATTATGCGCCGCATGCACCGACGGAGCAGCCCCAGTGCCCGTCGCCATCGCCGTGTGCGAGAGCATTGTCATCGCATGCGTCTGCGAGGGCCGCAGGCGCCGCTATCCGCGCCTGCCGATCCTCGTGGATGGCGCGCTGCTCGTTACGGTGATCGGGGGCAGCGACCCGAGTGACTGACGTGGAGCGTCGATGCATCGGCAACGATGCATCACAACTGGCAGGCATCGTGAGATTCGTTCGGCACGAAGCGCGCACTTCTGAACGCAAACCCTGATGCAAACAGTAACGACGGGGGACGGAGGACGCCTATCGGACGGAACCAGGCAATTGCCACCGATATCGAAGCCGCGTCACATTGCGGTTATGGATCACCGTGGGTTGCACCCCGAATCCCTCATCGCGGCGCTTGTCATGGTCGGGCTCAATATCCTGCTGATCCGGGAAGCGACCTCACAGTCCTTCGAGTAGATTAAGCGACGGTCGCTTCAACGGTCAGCTTTCTTAATGAATCGCTTCGGGAATCGCGCTGAGGATCATCGAATATAAACGGTCCAGTTCCCCTTGCAGCTCGCTGCCGCTGAATGGATCGCGATTGGCGCCAAACGCTTCGTCCAGATCCATCCAGTCGGCCGCGGAAAGAAACCGCAACGCCGCGGGTAAGATCACCTCCTCCT
Source organism: Occallatibacter sp. (assembly GCA_035563895.1). Lineage (GTDB taxonomy): Bacteria > Acidobacteriota > Terriglobia > Terriglobales > Acidobacteriaceae > Telmatobacter. The sequence continues at coordinate 828 of DATMUN010000636.1, forward strand.
CCAACAACCGGTGACGACTGTAGAACGCCGCGTATTCATCGACCATCGCCCGCAAGGCCGGCGCCGCAGGGCGCCCGGTCAGTTCATATCGGGTCAGCGCACGTTCAAGATCACGCACCCTCGCCTCGCCCTCGATATGCTGCGCCTGCAGTTCTTCGATGACGTCGTCGAATTCATCCGTGCGCGAACGCAGGCGCGCGAACAAATATTTGTCCTCCTTGGGATGATGCACCTGCTCTGGATATTCCCGAATGTAGTAAAGCATGGCCCGCATCACCATCGGTGCGGGCGCGTGCTCGCCACAAGACAACGACTCGGCAAACCGGATCATCCCGTTGATCACCGACGAAAGCTGTTGATGTTCGCGGACAATGGTCTGTACTGCCCTCCGCGCGATTGGCTGTTGCATGTGACTGCTCCTGCAGGTCGAATCTCCCAGTTGATGCGCAGCGAGAACTAGTTAGCCCTCGCAACCCGCCTCAATATCGAGCGGCCTTGTGCGGTCAACCGCCCATGCGCGAAACCCGACGCGAGGTTTTCCAGTAGAACGAGCTGCCGCTCACACAACGCTTGCAGATCGCCGAGATCGAGATCGTCCGACTGCGGATTCGTCTCGAGCAGCATGAGCGCTGCGATCTCATGTGGGCTGAGCATCGTCGTCTCCGTTGATCCGAATGTTCCATGCATCATGGTCTTTTCTGAAGCATAGACGCTCACCAACACCTGTCGACGCGCATTTTGTCGCATACCACAAGAGCTGGAATCGGCCTCTCTGCGACTTCGCCACAGCAACGCATGAGTTGCAAAGGCTGAGTACTCTGGTGCGCGCATGAAAATTCAGCGAAGCGGAGAATTGCCGGTCGGAATCCAGATCGTCGACGTCGCTTCGAAAAATTGTTCCGGGCCGCCCTTCGGCGGCCAGATGCCATCCGCGTATGACCTGGCCCGAATCGCGATACGTTCATCCAGGCTTTTCCACGGCCAGATATGCGTGATGCGCGGAGCGCCATCGAGCGCGTACATGTTGACTGTCAGCGGTGACCGTTTCGAACGCTCGGGCATCGCAGCTTCCCATGCTTCGATCGTTGGCATCAGTCCGCCGGGCCTGAGCCAGTATGTGCGGAACTCGTAGTATGTGCCGAACGCCCCCGGCTCCACGGCGGGAAGAAAAGGAAACCCGGCGTAACTCTCCATCTCGATCCCACATTCGCTCGTGGCGGCACCGAACGGATCCGGGTGGCGGAGTTCACGCCTTCTTTCGTGTGCGAGTTCCTCGGCGTCTTCAAACCCACGCAGAACGCGCACGCTTCCGAGCCGCCCGTTTTCCGATATCCATCCGCCGAGCCAACGGCCAGCCGTTTCAGGATGATGGAGATACGTCTCCGCGTTCCCGATGACCCGAGGCAGTTTAAGGATGTGCGACGACAACGTGGTCAGTTCGTACAGCATGTCAAATCTCCAGAGTCTGCGAACAGCTGCAAGGCGTCCGCTTACGGAACCAGATTAGACTGAGCCGTATCGCCGTGTAATCCCTATTTGCTCACAGCCTCTGTGAAGAATTCGCTATGTTCGATTGGCAAGATTTACGGTACTTCCTCACGCTTGCGCGCGCCGGATCGCTCTCTGGCGCGGCCAGCGAGCTGTCGGTCGAGCACGCTACGGTCGGACGCCGCGTGGCGTCCCTGGAGGCGGCGCTCGGTTTGAAACTCGT
>DATMUN010000637.1:0-2257 GCA_035563895.1 Occallatibacter sp.
CACTCCCTCCACCTTGCCCGCCGCATCCGTCACCACCAGCGAAGTGATCTTCCGCTCCTCCAGCAACGCCAGCGCCTTCGCCGCCAGCTCGCTCGCCGCAATCGTGCTTGGCGCACGATGCATCGCCTCGCCCGCCGTCCGGCTCAGCGCCGCACCGCCTTCGCGCTCCAGCAGCCGCCGCAGGTCGCCGTCGCTGATCACGCCCACCAGCCGCCCGTCTTCCTGCACGGTAGTCACGCCCAGCTTCTTCGACGACATTTCATAAATCACGTCCGACATCTGCGTCGTCGCCGCCACCACAGGAATCTCGTCGCCTGCGTGCATCAGGTCGCGCACCAGCGCCAGCCGTTTGCCCAGTTTGCCGCCCGGGTGCAACTCGGCAAAATTCTCCGCGCGAAATCCCTTGCGCACGCTCACTGCAATCGCCAGCGCATCGCCCAGCGCCAGCATCGCCGTCGTCGAGGCCGTCGGTGCCAGGTTCATCCCGCACGCCTCGCGCTCCACGCTGCAATCCAGCACCACATCGCTCGCCAGCGCCAGCGTCGACTCCACCGCGCAGCAAAAGCTGATCAGCGCGTCGCCCTTGCGCTTCAGCGTCGCCAGCAGCCGCAGAATCTCCTCCGTCTCGCCGCTCGCCGAAAGCGCCACCACCACATCGCCCGGCATCAGCACGCCCAGGTCTCCGTGCACAGCCTCCGCCGGATGCAGAAACAGCGCAGGCGACCCCGTCGAGCTCAGCGTCGCAGCAATCTTCTGCGCCACAATGCCGCTCTTGCCCATGCCCGTCACCACCACGCGCCCGTTGCCCTCGCCGCAGTGCAAAACCAGCTCCACAGCGCGCTCAAACGCCGCAGCCATCAGTCCATCCAGGCGCGTAGCCAACTCATTCAGCGCCGCCGCCTCAATGCGAACGAGCCCCGCAGGCGTAACACTCTTGTCATCGCAAGTCATCGGTTTTAGATGGTAACAGCTTTGCATCCGCCACATAGCAGGCGGCCGGGCACTCCTGTAACCAATCGATACCTCGTACAATCAAATAGGAAGAGGTCCCGTCCCCATGAAGCGAAACACAATCGTCCTCGGCGTGGTGCTGGCTCTGCTCGCCCTGTTCGGCTGGTCAGGATGGGCCAACTGGGCCTACCGCCAACAGGCCGCCGAGCGCGCACTTGCGCAAGCCGCCAAGGGCGAACTAGTCGCCGAAGCCGCCGCGGCAGAAACCGCCGCCTCCCCACTCGTCTCCAAGCCCGCGCCCGACTTCACGCTCGAAGACCTCGAAGGCCGCAAGGTCTCTCTCTCCAGCTACAAAGGCAAAGCCGTGCTGCTCAACTTCTGGGCTACCTGGTGCGGCCCCTGCAAGCTTGAGACGCCCTGGATCATCGAACTCCGCAACCAGTACGCCGCGCAGGGCTTTGAAGTGCTCGGCATTTCCACTGAGGGCGAAGACCTCACGCCCGAAGACAAGGCCGGCTTCGCACGCCAGAAAGACGCCGTCACCAGGTTCGCTCAGCAGTTGAAGGTACCTTACCCCATGCTGCTCAACGGCGACACGCTCTCCAAGGCCTACGGCGGCCTCGACGCCATGCCTACCTCGTTCTACGTCGACCGCAACGGCACCGTCATCGCCGCGCAGATGGGCCTCACATCCAAAGACGAGATGGAAGCCAACATCAAGAAGGCTCTCGGAGCGTCCAAGTGAAGCGCGCTCTCGTCTTCGCCGCGCTGCTCGGCTGCTCCATCGCCGCCTCCGCGCAGTCCCCGCTGCTCGATGGCGATCAGCATTCGTTCAAGCGTGACACCACGGCCGTCGAGTTCCTCTTCCCCGAGCAGGTCTCCGCGCCCGCAGGCAAGCCCACCGCCGTCGAGCTCCACTTCCGCGTCGCACCCGGCCTGCACATCAACTCGCACACGCCGAAGGACTCGTACCTCATCCCGACGGAGCTCACCATCCCCGCATCCTCAGGCGTGATGCTGAAGTCCGCCACGTATCCCGAGGGCGCAGACATCACACTCCCCGCCGACCCCACCACGCGGCTCAGCGTCTACACCGGCGAGTTCATCATCAACACGCGCATCGTCGCAGAGAAGGGCAATCACCTGGTCGAAGCCAGGCTCCGCTATCAAGCCTGCGACAACAACGCCTGCATGCCCCCCAAAACCATCACCGTAGCAATCGACGTCATCGGCAAATAGGTTCCAACTTGAAAGCAAAGCGACAGCGCCGAGGCTAAGCCTCGGCGCTGTTTTCGTTTCGTAGAAC
>DATMUN010000638.1:0-4456 GCA_035563895.1 Occallatibacter sp.
AAGCCCTTCTCGGCACAAGCCCTGCACCAGTCACTGGCGCAGACGCATGGCGCACCGCGCGCATCCTCGAGTGGGCCATGGAGAGCTCAAAAGCTCACCGTGATATCGAATGCGACTGGACCGGCGAGCCGCAGTAACCGCGTTCAACCGCCCTGCTGCGAGCGGCCTTCTTTTTCCATCAGGGGAATCCAGAAGCGGAATGCTGCTCCGCCTCCAGGCAGATTCGCCACATGAATTTCGCCCCCTTGTGCCGCCACAATTGCACGTACGATTGCCAGTCCCATGCCCGTTCCCTTGCCTTTTGAAGCACTGTGTTTGCCCCTATAAAACTTCTCGAAGATTAACGGCAGATCCGACACCTCGATCCCCGGGCCGTTATCTTCCACGGCAAACTCCAGTCGCCCCGCAGCACGGCTGCTGCGCAATACAATCCGCCCCCCAGCCGGCGTGTACCGCGCCGCATTCTCCAGCAGATGCCTCAGCACGCGCCCCATCAGATGCGGATCGAACATCGCCAGCGTATCCGGCTCCTCTACAACAACCACCACCTGGTGGCGGGTTAATGCAGCCTTCGACTTTTCCGCCGCATTCTGCAGCAATGTCCGCGGATAGTGCAACTCCGGCGAAACTTTCACCACATTCGCGTCGATCTCCGCCATCTCCACCGCTTCGCCGATCAATGACGATAACCGCGCACTCTCCTCGTCCACAATCTGCGCAAGATCCAGCCGTGTAGCGTCATCCAATCCCTCGCCGCCCTCGAGCAGCGTCGTCGCAGCCGCTCGAATCGAGGTCAGCGGCGTCCGCAGCTCATGCGTTAACGAGTCGATCAGCGCCGTTCGCAACCGGTCGCCTTCGCGCTGTGCCTCCAGCCGTGCCGCCGCTTCAATTGCTAGTGCGCGTGCCAGCGCAATACTCACCTGCGCGCAGATCGCCGTAGCCACCTCACGCGACAGCTTTGCCGGTCGCCATCCCAGTCCACCCACATTCTGCAAGCCCAGCATCAGCGGCATAGCCACCACGTCACCTGGAACCATCTCCGGCTGTTGTACGTTGCTACTCAGAGCTGCCAAGCTAGCGCGAAGACTCTCAGCCATCGCATCGGATGACCGTACGAATTGCTCCGGCTCGCGCACATACAGTGCAACCCCATCCAGTGAGAAGATCCGCTCAACCAGTCGCGGCAACTCGCCAATCAGCCGCGAAGCCTCGTCAAACAGCATCATCTCCTGCCCCAGCGTGTGCAGTCGCTCGACATCCTCCCGTCTCTGCTCCGCCTTCAACGCCTGCCGCCGCGCCCGCTCCGCCACCCGGCTCGCCACCACAGAGCTCGCCAGGAACGTGAACATCTCCACCCACTCCTGAGGTCCTTGAAGAGTGAAAGTGTGAAAGGGAGGCAGAAAAAAGTAGTCGAACGACAGCGAACAGAGCAGTGCACTGTAGAGAGAGACCACAGTGCCCGCCCTGGTCGCCATCCATACCACCAGCAGCAGAAAGACCATGCCTGCGGCTGTCGAGCGAAAGTCGAGCCACGACAGAACTATCGTGGCAAGTGCCACCGTCGATGTGGCAGCTACCCACGGAAACAGCGCGCGTGCTCGATCGAATAACTCCATACGTCTCAACGGGAATCATACCCGCCTCGGCCGATGATGTAATCTTCACCATGGTGAAGCCACCATGCCCGGACGAATTCTAATTCTCGACGATGAACCACAAATCACCCGTGTACTGCGCGCTGCCCTCACAGCGCAGGCCTTCGATGTGCGTATCGCCAACGACCCCGAAGAAGGCCTCCTGCTCTTCCGCGACTGGCACCCCGATCTGGTGATCACAGACCTCATGATGCCCGGAATGAGCGGTGTCGAAGTCTGCCGCGCTATCCGCGCCAGTTCCGGCGTGCCCATCCTCGTCCTCTCAGTACGTGACCACGAGCGCTCCAAAGTGGAAGCACTCGACGCAGGTGCAGATGACTACGTCACCAAGCCCTTCAGCATCCAGGAACTGCTCGCACGCGTGCGCGCCCACCTGCGCCGCGCCCCCGAACGTACCACCGAAGCCGTTCAGGTCGGCGACTTCGTCGTAGACGAATCCGCGCACTCCATCACAGTGCAAGGCAACCCCATCCATCTCACGCCGAAAGAGTTCGACCTTCTGCTCCACCTCGCACGAAACTTCGGCAAGGTCATGACTCACCGCGCCCTGCTCACCGCTGTGTGGGGAGCGCAATCCGCTCATCAGCCCGAGTATCTGCGCGTCTTCGTCGGCCAGCTCCGCAAGAAGCTCGAAGCAGAAACCGGCCGCCAATATATCCAGACCGAGCCTTGGGTCGGATACCGCTTCGTCCCCGACGGGCTGTCAGAAGACGAGCAATAAGGCATCCTTACAACTTCTTTAGGTTTTCTTTCCTCCTGCTATACGCCCCCCAAAACAGAATCGTTGGTGAAGAGACGACATGGCCACTACGCCGTGCCGTCTCCTTGCGAGGACAACGATGCAAGATCTCACGATGCTGTTCTTCACGGCGCTGTTCTTCTGCCTGGCGTTCCTCTACGTCAAGGCCTGCGGGAAGTTGAGGTAGTCATGGACTGGATCACAGCGGTAGCGCTCTTCCTCGCCATCCTCCTGATGGCCCACCTCACAGTTTCCTTGCTCTTCCCGGAGAAGTTCTGACATGACAGCCAACGGCTGGATTCAATTCGCAATCTACTGTGTCGTACTACTGCTCACAGTGCGGCCAATGGGTATCTATCTTGCCCGAGTGCTTGAGCGTGAGCGCACATGGCTTGACCCCATCCTCCGCCAAGTCGAGCGCCTTCTCTACAAGCTCTGCGGCGTAAATGCTGACAAGGAAATGAACTGGCGCCAGTACGCCTTCGCCCTTCTCGGCTTCTCTGCTGTCAGTCTCGTCGTCACCTACGCCATCGAACGTCTTCAAGCCATCATCCATCTCTGGAACCCGCAAGCCCTCCCCGCAGTCGGCCCCGATCTTGCATGGAATACGGCAGCCAGTTTCACCACTAACACCAACTGGCAGTCCTACACACCAGAGAGCACCATGAGCTATCTCACCGAGATGGCCGCTCTCGCTACGCACAACTTTTTCTCAGCAGCCGTAGGCATCGTTGCAGCCGTCGCTCTGGTCCGTGGAATCAAACGGACCAACTCCTCCACCATAGGCAACTTCTGGGTTGATACAACCCGCACTATCCTCTATGTTCTCGTCCCCGGCTCGCTGATCTACGCGCTGCTTCTCGTAGCGCAAGGCGTGCCGCAGAACTTCCACGCTTATACCACTGCGCACACCCTCGAAGGCCAGACGCAGACCATCGGCCAGGGACCCGTCGCCTCGCAGGAAGCCATCAAGATGCTCGGCACCAACGGCGGCGGCTTCTTTAATGCCAACTCGGCACATCCGTACGAGAATCCCACGCCCTTCTCAAACTTCCTGCAAATCCTCTCCATCTTCATCATCCCCGCTGGCCTCACCTACACGCTAGGTCGCATGACCGGCTCACGCGGACACGGCTGGGCTGTATTCACTGCGATGTTCATCCTTTTCGCTGCTGGTTTTGCCACCATCTATTGGGCTGAGGCCCATCCACACCCGCTTCTCCACGGAGCAGCGCAGACCGTCACCACCACCGCACCCGGCGGCAACATGGAGGGCAAGGAAGTCCGCAACGGCATTGCTCAGAGTTCACTCTTTGCCGCCATCACCACGGATGCAAGTTGCGGCGCAGTCAACGGCATGCACGACAGCTTCACACCATTGGGCGGCATGATTCCGCTGCTCAACATCATGCTCGGCGAAGTCATCTTCGGCGGCGTTGGCTCCGGCCTCTACGGCATGCTCATCTTCGTCGTCATGGCTGTATTCATTGCTGGCCTCATGGTGGGCCGCACGCCCGAGTATCTCGGCAAGAAGATCGAAGCCTACGACGTGAAGATGGCCATGCTCTACGTGCTCATCTTCCCACTCATCATCCTCAGCCTCACCGCCGCCTTCGTGCTGTGGCCAGAAGTTGGACTCGCCGCACTTAACAACTCCGGCCCGCATGGAATGACCGAAATTCTCTACGCATTTACGTCTGGAGCCGGCAACAACGGCTCAGCCTTCGCGGGTCTCAGCGCGAACACCTGGTGGTACAACGTCGCTCTTGGATGGGACATGCTCGCCGGCCGCTTCCTCATGCTGATTCCTGTATTGGCTCTCGCTGGCAATCTCGCATCCAAGAAGAGTATTCCGCCCTCCCCCGGAACATTCCCGGTTCACACTCCGCTCTTTACTGCGCTGCTGGTCGGCGTAGTGCTCATCATGGGCGCACTAACCTTCTTCCCTGCACTAAGCCTAGGTCCAATCCTCGAGCACCTGTTGCTCAAGTCTGGCCAGCTTTTCTAACCGCACTGAATCAGGAAGAGACATACTGTCATGGCTGAAAAGACAAGCCTCTGG
>DATMUN010000639.1:0-2791 GCA_035563895.1 Occallatibacter sp.
TCAACGATCTGGAGCCCTTCATTACGCTCAATCCATCGGCTGAAAACATCGCAAAGTACTTCTTCGACCAGACGAATCTGCAACTCGACGGCATGACGCAAGGCCGCGTCCGCGTGAAGGACTGCACGATCTGGGAGACGGATACGACCAGCGCCACCTACTACGAGTCGCTCTAGTTCATCGCGCTCGACTTCGACTTCAGATACTTGTCGAAAGGGATCTCGAAGTAGAAAAGCTCTTGCCCATCAGCGTTGCGCAGCTTGCGCAGGTGTAGTTTGGCGCCTTTCAGCGGATCGTCAAGCGCGGATACGTCATAGAAAAGGAAGCCCGCGCGCGTGGCATGCGGCTCCACCACCAGGGCGCCGTACTCGAACTGTTCGAAGTCGGCCTCGATGTCTTTGTCGCTGGCCTTTGGCTTCAGCTTGATGTCCGGAATCGGTCCCGGCATCGGGATCTTGCTGCCCTTCTTATCCTTCATTCGGATGCGCCGTTCCACATCTTCCGGTTCCGCAGCCTGAATCCTGTCTCCCGCAGCTGTCTGGAAGAGAATGCGTGCATCGCGCAGCGAGATGGGCCGGTCGCTGTTGTTGGTCACAATCAGGCGAATGGGCATGATGCCGTGCCGCAGGTAGTCGACCCTGAAGATGGCTTCCTTCTCGCGCGTGTCATATGGCTCGGCGGCAACCGCAACCTTCTCGTCTTCATGCACCTCGACAGCTGCGAATGAAGTCGCAGGCTGAATTGGCGGTGTCTTGTGCTCCGCAGCGACGACAGGAACAGCCAGCAGGATGCAAAGCGGGATGGAACCAAGAGCTTTCATCGCGTTCGACTGTATCATTTGATGGTTAGACACGGGAGAAGATCGTTCGTTAGGCATGGTTCTGTTCCTGTACAACGTCGCCTTGCTGGTCGCGCTGCTCGTTAGCGCGCCGTGGTGGCTGTTCCGCATGGCGACGACGCACAAGTATCGCGAGGGGCTATGGGCGCGCCTCGGCGGCGTGCCGCGCGCACTGCGGCAACGTGCGGCAGCACGGCCCGTGGTGTGGCTGCATGCCGTCTCCGTGGGCGAGGTACTGGCCGTAAGCCGCCTGGTAAGCGAGCTCGATCGCGCGTTACCGGAGATGCAGGTACTCATCTCCACAACGACACGCACGGGGCAGGCTCTGGCGCGAGAGCGATTCGGCGCGGACCGCGTCTTCTATTGTCCGCTCGATCTTCCGTGGGCCGTGCGCGCTTATCTGCGCGCGTTGCAGCCACAACTGCTTGTGTTGGCAGAGACCGAGTTCTGGCCGAATCTGCTGAGCGGCTGCGCGAGGCGCGGAGTGCCAGTAGCCGTGGTGAATGGCCGCATCTCCGACCGCTCGTGGCCCAGGTATCGCGCACTGCGCGGCGTCTGGCGGCCGTTCTTGCAGCGGCTGTGTGCGGTGTTGGCGCAAACCACTGTTGATGCAGAACGATTGACGGCGATCGGCTGCCGTGCGGAGGCCGTTTCAGTTGCGGGCAATCTCAAGTTCGATGTACGAGCTGCGCAGGAGGCCGAAGCGACGAGACAGCTTAAAGCGATGGCATCGCAGTCAGCATTTCTGGTTGCAGGCAGCACCCTCGAGGGCGAAGAGGCCGCGATCATTGCCGCGCATCAGTCTATCCGGGCCGTGGATCACTCGCTTATTACTGTCCTCGCACCACGGCACCCCGAGCGATTCAACGCAGTCGCGGCGCAGCTTGAGGTTTCGGGAGTGAGGTGGTCGCGACGCTCGGCGTGGAAGGAAAAGGAGATCGAGGCGCTTGAGCCCCTGGAACCGGGGTCTATCGTGCTGCTCGATACCATCGGCGAACTGGCGTCCGTCTACTCGCTCGCAGCGGTTGCGTTCGTCGGCGGCAGCGTCGTTGCTGCCGGAGGCCACAATCCGCTGGAGCCCGCGCAGTTCGGCGTTCCCATCGTGATGGGCCCGAACTACGAGAACTTCCGCGCCATCGTGGAAGACCTGCGCACGCACAACGCCATCCGCATCTCCGCACAGGACACGCTCACGCAGACGCTGCTCGATCTGCTCACGAATCGCGAAGATGCCGCGGGGTTGGGTGCACGTGCTAGCGAAGTCTTCGAGGCGCAGGCGGGTGCAACTGCGCGATGCGTTGAAGCAATCTCGGCGCTGGCCGAGCAAGAGGGGCGCGCGCAGTGAGGCGGCCGTGGCTGGCTCCGCTTGTGCCGCTCTACGCGGCAGGCGCAGCACTGCGCGCACGCAGTGTGCAGACGCGAAGGCTGGGTTGGCCGGTCGTGAGCATCGGCAACCTGTCGGCAGGCGGAGCAGGCAAGACTCCGCTGACGATTATGTTGGCAAAGTTGCTCGGAGAGTGCGGTGTGCACGTCGATGTGCTGTCGCGCGGCTATGGGCGTGCTAGCAAGATGGCGGCCCGCGTCCAGCCCGAAGGAACGGCCGCGGAATTTGGCGACGAGCCGCTGCTGATTGCTCGCGCTGCGCAGGTTCCCGTGTATGTTGCAGCGCGGCGGTACGAGGCTGGCACGCTGGCAGAGGCGGAATATACGCGCGAGGCTGGCGTGTCGTGCGTTCACCTGCTCGACGATGGCTTTCAACATCGCCAGCTTGCTCGCGATATAGACATTCTGCTGCTGAGTCGCGAGGACTGGCACGACACGCTTCTGCCTGCAGGCAATCTGCGCGAGGCGCGCAGCGCAGCACGGCGCGCGAGTGTGCTTGCGATCCCGTCCGAAGATGCCGCGCTTGAAGATGAACTGCGCGAATGGGGATGGAGTGGCCCGGTATGGCGG
>DATMUN010000640.1:0-5222 GCA_035563895.1 Occallatibacter sp.
ACTGGTTCCTGCCCGGGAGTCAGTCGCGTCTCGATTTCCGACGAGGAGACGACGCCTTTGACGCTGTATCCCAGGTGAGGGATGGACTTGAGGTGATGAAGGAGCGCACGAGCCTCAGAGTTCGCGCCGACGATCAGCACGTTGCGCATGTCGATGCCGCGATCGAAGCGGTGATAGAGGAGGATGCGATAAAAACCGCGGCGCAGCGAAAGCAGCAGCAGAACCGGGACGATTGTGAAGAGAATAATCCGGCGAGGAATATCCACCGAGTGCACCATGTACAACACGCCGGTGAGCAACAAGCCCGCGGTGAGGCAGGACTGTGCGCTCATACGCTGCTCATGCAGAAAGCTGGTGATGGCAGTGGGATGGTAGAGATTGTGATGGTTGCTGACAATGACAAGGGCGATAGTGAAGCCAATCAGAAGTGCGGCCAGGATCTCCATGCTGCCGCCACGGAGAAGCGCTCCGTGATAGATGGCCCGTGCGCCGGTGAGCAGGCTTATGTGCTTCTCAATGGATGTGGCAATTGCCGCCGAGATGAAGACGGAGAGGATATCGAGCAGTATCCAGAACCAGAACTTGCTGCGCGTGTGATGGGTTCCTGTTCCGGCGCCAGCCGCAACCGTGCTCTGGGCTGTGTACTTTGCGGAGTCTCTCTGCCAAACCTGGAATGTAGCCATAAATCTACAGCAGACCTCGATGCACGGCGAGAAGCCCTTTTAGTGTTTCAGTTAGCGTTTAGAGAGCAGACAACAAACGAATTGAAGTGCCGATCGATAATTTCACCCACGGATCGCGGGATCTTCTTATAGGGCCGCTAACGGCTGGGGGAAGTCCACCTTAGGGGGTGGCGACTACTCTCGGCCGATGCTGCACTTGGGGGTCCCTTGATCGTTGGCACGATCGATATTGCATAAGTCGGCAACACGATTATTGCAGCAGAGACCTGATCTACCTAGTGGAAATGCAACAGATTATCTGAGGAATACCCTACGAAGTAACCACTCAAAAACTGCCCGGGCAGGATTACTAATCATCAACGCCTAATATCGACGCTAGATTTTCCTTACAGGAAATCTGTCGAGCAGTTAATGAACTAATCCCTGCAAGCTTCTTGTGCGGAAGCAGATAGCGGTAAGTACTTTTTCTATTGCCCCGGAAGGACGTACGCATCCAGAGCGAGGAACTCGCGGATGTTCGGGTCGGATGAGGCGAGGAATCCGGCGACCGGACCGAAGTAAGCGGCGCGCCCCTGATGCAGGAAGAGGACGGTGTCGGCAAGGCGCTGCGCGAAGCGCATGTCGTGGGTGACGACGATGCTGGTGAAGCCAAGCTGGCGTTTGAGGCGCTGGATGATGTCGCCGAGACGGCGCGCGATGAGTGGGTCGACCATTGTGGTTGGCTCGTCGTAGAGCACCACTTCAGGCTGCGAGGCCAGAGCGCGCGCCATGGCTACGGCGCGGCGGCGGCCCGTGGAGAGGCTTGCGGGCAGATCGTCGATTACGTCTTCAGCGCCGACCATGCCAATCAGGCGATCGACGATCTGCAGAATCTGCTCTTCTTCGAGGCCGCCGCGCTCGCGCAGAGGAAAGGCTACGTTCTCTCGCACGCTCAGAGAGTCGAAGAGCGCGCCATTCTGGAAGACCATGGTGATGCGCTTGCGGATCTCCTGCATCTGCTCTTCGGTGTAGCCGGTGATCTCCTGACCGTCGACGCAGACCGAACCAGAGTCTGGCTTGAGAAAGCCCAGCAGGATGCGCAGGGAGACGGACTTGCCCACGCCGCTGCGGCCGAGAATGCAGAGTGTCTGACCGCGGTCCACATAGAAGCTCACGTCTTCCAGCACGGGGCGGCCGCCGAAGGAGATAGAGACATGCTCGAACTCGATGATGCGCGCCGTTGACGTAGGTGCTGGAGCATGCGCCGGGCCGCCTTCGAGGAGGCTGGTGAGGTCGGGTTGGATCGTCTCTTCAGACACGTATGGATCAAGATTACGCGATGGACCGGGCGATGAGGCGGCTGGCGTGCGCGAGATCAGCAGGAGTATTCACGCTGGTGCACCAGAACGACGCTGGAATGCCTTGCGCGTGAGCGACTCGCCCGGTTTGCTCAAGCACCTCCAACGGAAGTGCGCGCAGTGGACGGCCGAGCTCTGCTGCCGCCTGCTGAAAGGCGCGGAAACAGCCCCCCTGCCCTGAGGCCAGCGTGGCTTGAAGCAAAGGTAGAATTGCGCAGTCGAGCACTGCGGGGAAGGTTTCGGTGAATCCTGCGGCGTGCGCAACTATGACGGCAGCGTCAGTCTGCTCGGCTTCTTCGATGAGCGCCTGGATCAGTTGCGGCGGCACGAACGGCTGATCGACGGAGAGAAAGGCGGCGCGAGGCGCGGGTGTGGATGCGAGCGCGGTGCAGATGCCGTCAAGCGGGCCGTGGCCTGTGTCTCTGAGCACCGGCGCAAACGAGGCCAGCTCGGAGCGGGCACCAGCGATGGCGGGGTCGAGCCCGGCGCTGCGGAGGATGCGCAGTGCGTGAACGATGAGCGGCTCACCGGCAAGCTCGACGAGCGCCTTGTCTGCGCCCATGCGCGAGGAGCTGCCCCCTGCGAGCACGAATGCGGCGCAGGGGGCTGTTATCAAGCCGCTACCTCTTCGAGGAAGCGGATGAGAGAACGAATGCCCAGCTCGAAGTTGGTGAGGTTGAACTTCTCGTTGGGTGCGTGGATGTTGTCGTCTGGCAGGCCAAAGCCCATCATGACGCTGGGAATGCCTAGGTTGCGGTCGAAATCGCCGACGATGGGAATCGACCCGCCGGAGCGGATGAAGACCGTGTCCTTCTGCCAGACCTCGTGCAGTGCGCGCGTTGCGGCCTGGATGAAGGGATTGTCGACGCGGACGAGGCAGGGGTCGCCGGAGTGGATGAGGCGCACGGCGATGTCGACGCCCGCTGGCGCGATCTTCTCAACATAGGCCTTGTAGAGCGCGAAGGCCTTGGCGGGAACCTGGCCGGGAACGAGGCGCATGGAGACCTTGGCGAGTGCCTTGGCGGGGATGACAGTCTTGGCTCCGGCGCCAGTGAAGCCGCCGGGGATGCCGTGGACATCGAGCGAGGGGCGTGCCCATGTGCGCTCGAGGACGCTGTATCCTGCCTCGCCGACGAGCTGCCGTGAGCCGACTTCAGTCTTGCGGTAGTGCTCCTCGTCGAAGGGCAGGCTCTTCCACGCGGCGTGTTCTTCGGCGCTCGGCGGAATGATGTTGTCGTAGAAACCCGGGATGAGAATGTGGCCGTTCTCGTCTTTGAGTTTGGCGATAATCTGCGCAAGCGCGACGAACGGGTTCGGCGCAGCACCGCCGTACATGCCGGAGTGCAGATCGGTCTTCGCACCTACGACTTCGATCTCGGTGTAGATCATGCCGCGCAGGCCTACGCAGAGCGTGGGCAAGCCGGGCGCAAAAAGTTCCGTATCGGAGACGAGCGCGAAGTCACTCTTGAGCTCGGGCGGTTTGGAGGCGACGTAGGCGGCAATCGACTCGCCGCCGACCTCTTCTTCGCCTTCGAAGAGCACGCGGACGTTGATGGGCAGCGCCTTGTTGGGCGCAAGCAGCGACTCAAGCGCCTTGACCTGCGCCCAGACCTGCCCCTTGTCGTCAACGGCGCCGCGGGCGTAGATGTTGCCGTCACGCTCAGTGGGCTCGAAGGGCGGAGTGTGCCACTCGTCGATGGGATCGACGGGCTGCACGTCGTAGTGGCCGTAGCACAGCACAGTCGGCTTGCCCGCAGCGTGGAGCCAGTCGGCGTAGACCAGCGGGTGGCCCTCAGTGGGCAGCACGCGCACGTTTTCCATGCCGATGCGGGTGAGCTCGGCGGCGAGAAACTCTGCAGCGCGCTGGCAGTCCGGCGCGTGCTCGGGCAGCGTGGAGATGGATGGAATGCGGAGAAAGTCCTTCAGCTCTGCGAGAAAGCGGGAGTGATTCTCAGTAGCAAACGCAACAGCGGGTGATGACATTGGTAGACTCCCCTTGCAAAAACAACGACAAAGGAAAGTATAGGCTGCTGGATTGCTCCGGTTCTCGCGTCAGTTCCCCGCCCTGCAATCAGTAGCGCGGGACGGAGGGGTCGAGCTCGCGCGACCATGCGTCGATGCCGCCGCGAACTGACTGCGCGTTTGCGAATCCCTGATTGCGCAACCAGACGGTGACGTTGAGCGAGCGCACGCCGTGATGGCAGAGGACTACGAGCCGCTCGTCAGGGTCGAGCTCCTGGTGAGCGCGCGCGGGCACGTCGCCCATAGGCATGGCGACTGCGCCTTGGACGCTGGCTGCAACGAGTTCGGCGGGCTCGCGGACATCGATGAGGCGGGCTTTCTTTTCGCGGAGAAGGGCCGCCGCGTCGGCCGGGGAAATCTCGAAATCAAGCATGAACCCAGTGTACCGGGGAAGGCGGCACGGGTGCGCGCGGGCATCGTGAGCCGGTAAGCTGGAAGAGATGCCCCCGATCCTGAACGCACAATCCGTATCGAAGACTTTTGGCGCAACGGCGCTGTTTCGCAATATCTCGCTGACCGTGGATGACGGGGCGCGTATCGGGTTGATCGGGCCCAACGGCGCAGGCAAGTCGACGCTGCTGGCGGTGCTGGCTGGCACGGTGGAACCGGACACGGGCGAGGTGGCCGTGCGGCGCCTGGCGCGGACAGCTTACGTGGCGCAGGACTCGCGCTTTGCTGACGGGCTCACGGTTCGCGCCGTGCTGGAGGCCGCGCTTGCTGCAGTGCATGTGAGCGAGACGGAACGCGAAGGGCGGCTGCGCGAGCTGGCGGGACGCGCGGGTTTTGCGAGTCTCGACGCTGAGGCCAGTTCCCTCTCCGGCGGATGGCGCAAGCGGCTGGCGATTCTGGAGGCGCTGGCCAGCGAGCCGGACGTGCTGCTCTTGGATGAGCCGACGAACCACATGGATGTCGAAGGCATTGAGTGGCTTGAGGGGCTGCTGGCGAGCGCGAAGCTCGCGGCCGTCACTGTGAGCCACGACCGCTATTTTCTTGAGGCCACGTCGAGCGAGGTGATCGAGCTGAGCCGCGCGTACGCCGAAGGGCTGCTGCGCGTGAAGGGCACGTTCAGCCGCTTCCTCGAAGAGCGCGATGCGTATCTGGAAGCACAGTCGCGGCAGCAGGAGTCTCTGCGCAACCGCGTGCGCACCGAGGTCGAGTGGCTGCGCCGCGGCCCGAAAGC
>DATMUN010000641.1:0-4130 GCA_035563895.1 Occallatibacter sp.
AGCGGCAGCAGCCCTGAGGATTTGCGAAAGATCGCGCTCGGCAGCGATCTGCAATCCGTATTCACTCTGGAGACGCCTTACTCCGCATCGAGTTTTCGCAGGCGCGAGGATCGCCGTGAGACGCCCAGCATTGTCTCCGTCGGCCTGAAAAACCGCACGGGGCTGCGCAACTCTCTGCTGACGGATGGCGGCCTGAACCAGTTCCTAGACCAGCGGTTCTTCAGCTACAACAGCACCGATATCGACTTTGACGCGCTGCCTATTCCCTTCCGCTGTGTTGCAACGGACCTGACGACCCTTGAGCCGCGCGTCTTCCGCTCAGGACCGCTGCCGCAGGCTCTTCGCGCTTCGGTCTCCATTCCCGGCGTGTTCGCTCCGGTCAAGGCTGCCGACGGGCACTTCCTTGTCGATGGCGGTATTGTGGACAACCTGCCCACCGATGTTCTCCGCGGAGAGCTCCATGCGGATGTCGTCATTGCCGTGCACCTTGAAACCGGCAAGATGACGGCGTCCGACATCGGCTCCATCGTCAACGTGCTTAACCGCGCGTTTGCCGCAGGTGTTGCGCTCAATGAAACACAGTCGAAGAAGCTCGCTGATGTGGTGTTGAATGTGCCGCTCGGCAGCTACTCGACGACGAGCTATGACAAGGGCGAGGAGCTGATCCGCGCAGGCTACGCCACGGCCGAGGCAAACCGCGACGCGCTGCTGCGCTACGCCGTGCCGGAGGCGGAATGGCAGGCTTATCTGGCCGCACGCTCGGCGCGCATCCATGCCGCACCTGGCGTACTGCGCTCGGTTCGCGTGGAGGGAGGCGACGCCGGTGCTACGCACGAAGTGAGAGATGACCTGCAATCGGCAGAGGGAAAGCTACTGACTGCCAATGCTTTGCAAGACAAACTCCGTGACGTGCAGGCCGACGGCGAGTACAAGGCCAACTACGAAACCTTCGCGCTGCAGCAAGGGGACAAGCAGGATGACGGCGTACTAGTGCGGCTCTCGAAAGAGCCAGGCGGTCCGCCTTTCCTGCTGGTGTCGCCCTCCGTCCAAGCGTCCACTTCGAACGTCACTCGTGGCGAACTCACGCTCAGGCTCGTGGACCAGGGGCTTGGAGGATACGGCTCAGAGTTTCGCGCCACCGGGAGCATCGGCTACCTTACGGACCTCCGCGCCGAGTATTATCGCGAACTCACGCACTCCGGCTTTTTCATCCAGCCGCAGGTAGGGGTCCTTCGCCAACCGGTCTACATCTGGGCCAACCAGAAGCGGATAGCTGAACGATTCCAGCAGAATCTCGAAGCTGGTGTGGAAGCCGGACGCACCGTGGGGAATTCGCTGCAGGTAGCCATGACATGGAACGCGATCAACACGCGCTGGAGCCTGCGGACAGGATCAGACGGCGGCGGGTACCTGTCCGGCACCGCGCAGACCGGCTTGCTGAGCATCACGCTCGACCGGGCGACCAGCGGCTCTGTCTCGCCGGACGGCATGCGGTTTTCTCTGGCGGCCGGAGCGCTTTACCATGCGGTCGGCAGCGACAACGCGCCGCTTGTGCAAGCCTCGTTCGCGCGCACACACCCGTTCCTCGGGAAGAACATCCTCGGCGTCGGCATGGACGTGAACTCCTATCTGCGTGCGCGTGTCGCCGACCCCTTCCGCTTCACACTCGGCGGTCCGCTGCGTCTTTCGGCCTCGTCGTTCGACGAGTTCCGCGGCACCGACACCATGCTGGCCCGCGCCGGCCTGATGCATCGACTTGCCGCTCTTCCCACAGGTATCGGTCAGGGGCTCTACGCGGTAGTAGGGTACGAGGCAGGCGAGGTTTGGTCGCCGGAGAGGCGCGCCATCCTTCGGCAGGATGGAAACCTTGGGCTGGTGGCGGCAACGCCGATCGGAGTGATCACCTTCGGCGCGTCAGTGGGCGACGCGGGTCATCGCAAGGTGTTCGTCTCAGTCGGCCGCTGGTTCTAGACATTCGCAGAAATACGAAGGCCCTCCGTGCGGAGGGCCTTCAAAAAAACTGCTTGTTGCAGGCGGGCTTTAGCCAACCACTTCGATGCCCATTGAGCGGGCCGTGCCCTTGATGCTCTTGATCGCGGTCTCAACGGAGGCTGCGTTCAGGTCGGGCATCTTCTGCTCGGCGATCTCGCGCACCTGCTTTTCAGTCACCTTGCCCACCTTGTCCTTGTTCGGTGTGCCGGAGCCCTTCTGCAGGCCAGCTGCCTTCTTAAGCAGCACTGCCGCCGGAGGCGTCTTGGTGACGAAGCTGAAGCTGCGATCAGCAAACACGGTGATGACGACCGGGATGATCAGGCCCGCCATCTCCTTGTTCTGCGTACGCGCGTTGAACTGCTTGCAGAACTCCATGATGTTGACCTGCGCCTGACCGAGCGCGGGGCCGACCGGGGGTGCAGGAGTGGCCTTGCCGGCTTCGATCTGCAGCTTGACGTAGGTTGCGACTTTCTTCGGAGGTGCCATGTATTCCTCTGGAACCAGCCACTAGCTCCTAGCTTCTAGCCACTAGCTGGTCATTCCTTCTGCGAATTTTGGTGTTGGCGCTTTAGCGTTCGCTTGAACCAGAGCCCGCTAGGCGACAGTCTGGCTAGAAGCTAGAAGCTAGTAGCTAAAAGCTGAACCAACTACTCAATCTTTTCGACTTTGCCGAACTCGAGTTCGACCGGGGTGGAGCGCCCGAAGATGGTCACCATGACCTTGAGCGTTTCGCGATCTTCGTTTATCTCATCCACCACGCCGTTAAAGTTGGCAAAGGGCCCGTCGGTGATGCGGACGGACTCGTTCTTCTCAAACTTGATCTTAAGCCGCGGCTTTTCCTTGCTCGTCTCGCTGCGGAAGAGGATCGAACTCACTTCTTCCTCGCTGAGCGCCACCGGCTTGTCGCCCGTGCCCAGGAATCCGGTCACCTTCGGCGTATCCTTCAGGACGTGCCACAGATCGTTGTCCAGTTCCATCTCGACCAGCACGTAGCCGGGCAGAAAGACGCGCTCTACCGTCCGCTTTTTGCCGTTGACAATCTCCGTCACCGGCTCCGTGGGGATCATCACACGGCCCACCCGCTCGCTCAGTCCGAAGGCCGTTACACGGCTCTGGATGGACTCGCGCACCTTGCGCTCGAAGCCCGAGTAGGCGTGCAGGATGTACCACTTGAAGCGCGGATTGACTTCCGGCTGCGCTGCAGCTTCAGGCTGCGCGGCAGTCACCTGCTCAGCGGGTTGTTCTTGCTCTTCTGCCATAAATGTTCTCGTTTCGCTGCCGGCGCTCTTACTGCGTGCCGCCCAGTCGTGTCAGGATCTCGTGCAGCGCCCGGTTGAAGACCAGATCGACCACAAAAAAGAAAGCGCCGAAGACAAACACCGTGACGATAACAACCGTCGTGGTAGCCTGCACTTCCTTCCGCGTGGGCGTCACCACCTTGCGCATTTCTGCGCGCACGTCGCTCAGAAAGCGGGTGATGTTGCCCCACAAGCCTGCTGCGCCCTCTGAAACGTTCGAGAGTGCACCCGGCTCCTGCAGCTTGGCCGACCGCTCGTCGCCCTTTTCAATTGCTGCCTTGCTTGCCATGCTTCCAATCCTTGCGCCGCGCTTCAGCTCGGCGCTTCTCCTACAAAACTGGCAGGGGCGGAGGGATTCGAACCCCCAAGTTCGGTTTTGGAGACCGACAGTTTAACCGTTGAGCTTACGCCCCTGTGTGCAGATCGCAGCGGCACAATGCAGTCCGCTGCGATCTACTTTACTTCGATTCCTTGTGCGGCTGGTGCTTGCGGCAGCGATTGCAGAACTTCGAGAACTCGAGACGGCCCGTGGTCGTCTTCTTGTTCTTCGTCGTCGAGTAATTCCGCTCCTTGCACACCGTGCACTGAAGATTCACAATTTCCCGCATTTCCGTTTCCTTCCAGTGATCAGCCGTCAGTGAACAGTGATCAGTCTTTCCCGATTAGGTTGCGAACCGACCACTGACAACTGACCACTGACAACTTACTTAATAATCTCCGAGATAGTTCCAGCGCCGACGGTGCGTCCGCCTTCGCGGATAGCGAACCGAAGACCCTTCTCCATGGCCACCGGCGTGATCAGCTCAACCGTGAGCTCCACGTTGTCGCCAGGCATCACCA
>DATMUN010000642.1:0-2487 GCA_035563895.1 Occallatibacter sp.
CGCCTGGAGGTTCAGGATTGTCGCCAAGGCTTGCCTTGTAATACTTCTCCACATCGGCGCGCATGATGCTCTTGCCGTTCACTGTCGCCATCACGTCAGGCGAGGGTGCGCTGTGGCACCCGGCGAACGTGGCAATCAACAGCGCGCTGGTAAGGGCCGGAATGACAAAATGGCGCTGAATAAACGCAGACTTGGCGTGCAACCTGAATCTCCTCAAGAGCCGCAAGGGCCCACGGCTTAACAGGATAAATCCCCGCACCCCCGTAGGGGTAGTGGGCAGTGGCGACAGCGTTACTTGCCGGCGCCCTGCGAGGGGACAGCCGGAACGGTGGCAGGCGGCACCTCGCCGACCGAGCGCAGCGCGCGATCGATGACCAGCCATACCTGTTGCTCAGGCACTGCGCCGCTGATGCGTTCTCCGTTGACGAAGAGCGCCGGGGTGCCGTCAATGCCGAGTGCCTGTGCTTCGTCCGCCGAGGCCTGAATGCGGGCCTCATCCTGCTTGGCGATGCACGCATCCAGCTTGGCCAGGTCGAGCTTGGCTACCGTGGCCTGCTCGCGGGCAATGCGGTCCAGTGCAGCGGCGCTCTTTGCCAGATTGCGATCCGTGCCGGAGACATCCTGCCCGTGGCCATGCACATAGTCGACATAGGCCCAGTAGGCGTCGCCATTCTGGTCGGCCAGGCAGTTAGCATCCACCGCGGCGTGCATCGCCCAGGGATGGATCTCCACCAACGGGTCATCCTTGTAGATGAAGCGGATCTTGTCTTTGTAGCGATCGAGAGTGGACGGGAAGAGGGCCTCATGCATACGGCTGCAATACGGGCACTCCAGGTCGTCAAAGCTGATGATTGTGACCTTGGCGTTGGGATTACCGCGCACGGGCCGTCCCGTCGTGTCGATATTGAAGATCGGGCTCTTGTTCAGGTCGTAGGTGTCGAGGCGTGCCAGCGTCTTGCCGTCCTTCGAGAGCAGGAACTCGAACGGCACCGACTTTGCGCCCTTCGTGAAGGTGATCGTGATCGAGTCATAGCCCGAGATCTGGCTTGCGCGGCGCTCCCCGATTTTGATTCCGTAGTCGGCAGGCACATTAAACTGGCCGCGCACCAGCACCTCTACACGACGGTTCACGTCTGGGGTCAGGGCGTTCGGTGAGGGTTGAGCTTTACACCCGGCAGCAAGAACCAGGGCCATCAGGCCTGCATAGAGACGAAACTGGGACAAGACGCGAAACCTCTTAGAAAAGCATACCGGACTGGGGTTCACCTGTGCTCGCAATCCAGAGACGATCAGTACAGCGGCGGCTGGTTCGGATCGCGGAAGACCGCATTCGACCGCCGGATGTCGCCCACGGACCCGAAGTTAGCCAGCGTGAAGCTGTAGAGCCACTCTGTCTCGTCGCGGCTTGCCGTGCCTACCCTGCCCAGCTCGAAGCGCCGGTAGCCCAGCGTCAGGCCGCAGCAGTCCCAGTTGTAGATGGCCTGCACGCCGGCATACTGCAGCGCGCCATGCACGAAGTCGTAGCCCCCGTTGGCGGCTACGTTGAACCCGACCGAACTGGGCTTGCCGATCTGGATGAAGGGCTGCACCTGCTGGCTTTGGATCGTCGTGGCGACACCGTTCTCCTCATCCACGGCGTTCAGCAGCGCGTGCCCAATGCCGACGGTGGTTCGGCCCCAGCTGTAGCCCGCGTACAGGTTGTCAGATCCCAGCCGTCCCTTGCGCGGGTCGTAATCGATGTCCCACTCGATGCGCAGGTTCTGCACGGCCTCAAAACGCAGGCGGGAGATGACCGGCGCCAGATTGCGCGGCTCAGTCAGGAATGAGACGCCGCTGAAGTCCAGCGTGGAGCTGTTCACGTTCCGACGCCCAGACAGCAGGGCTCCGCCAAAGCTCGGATTGAAGAAGACCTTTTGCGCGATCTGCCAGCTGGCCCACTCGCGCTGCGTGGGCGGGCACTCCTCGCCCTCGGCGCATGTTTGCGCCTGCAGCGGTTTTAGATAAAAGCGTTGCGTGAGAGAGAAGCCGAACTCGTTCGTGTCCGTGGCAATGTCCGTCGTGTCCACGA
Organism: Occallatibacter sp.; assembly: GCA_035563895.1. Classification (GTDB taxonomy): domain Bacteria; phylum Acidobacteriota; class Terriglobia; order Terriglobales; family Acidobacteriaceae; genus Telmatobacter. The sequence continues at coordinate 2,069 of DATMUN010000642.1, forward strand.
GCAGAGCACTCTGCGCTCGCGTGCCGATTCCCGTGACGTAGCGATAGGTAAGCTCTGGCTCGATGACGTGCCGCAACTGATGACCCCATCGTGTCAGGGTAAAGTCGCGTTCCACGGCCGGCGCGCGCAGGTCGAGCGAGACCTCAACGTTGGCGCGATCCAACGGATCGTGTTCGAGCGTGGGCGTGCCGTTGTTCGCACCGGTCAGGTCAGGCGTCTGGCTGCCCGTGTAGAAGGTTTCGCGCGCTGCCACCTCGGGAACCAACAGCCAGCCTCCACCCTCGAGCGGCAGCGTCAGGTGCGGATAGAAATCCACGCGGCCAATGTTCCGCGCATGAAAGTCCGGCTCCGCGCGCCCCAGGTAGCCCATTGAGGACTCGAGCCCCCAGTACAGAGGCGACGAGCCCAGCGGACGGTCC
>DATMUN010000643.1:0-6293 GCA_035563895.1 Occallatibacter sp.
AAAGGAGAACTCGACGGCAGGCTGGCCTGAGCGGACGAGAGCGAACCCGCCGCCAACCACGCGGTGTTGCGTAAGCGCGCGATTGAACTGCTCATGGAGGGCGTCCAATTGAGCGGTTACCCTACCCGGCGCGAGCAAGAACACAATCAGCGTTGCAAGAATGGCACGAAGGCTGGCAGGCATGGCGGCATCATACTATGCACATCTGCTTGTAACCTCAATGGGTTGGGATGTGTCATAGACTTTAACGAGGAGTCGGCGCAGCCGGCTGCGCTACCGGGGGCATGACGGCACACAACGACGAACCCGCAACCGAGCTCATCCGCCGCATTCTGGGCGGAGAGAAACATTTGTTTCACGACCTGATTCGTCCGGTCGAGCGCTCGATCTACTTTCTGCTCTTTGGCTTGCTCAAGAATGAGGTCGAAGCGGAAGATGCGGCTCAGGAGACAGCGATCAAGGTTTATGTGAATTTGCGTTTGTATCGGGGGGATGCGCAGTTCAAGACGTGGGTTCTCTCGATCGCGCGCAATGAAGGGCTGAACCGGTTGCGCAAACAGGTAAGCCGGCGAGAGGATTCAATCGAGGCGCAGACAGAAGAGCTGGATGGCGATTACACGCCGGCGGTGCTCACGAGTTGGCGTGAGATTCCTGCCGAGATGCTGGAGCGGAAAGAAGTGGCGGCGCTCTTGCGCGAAGCAATCGAAGGGCTGCCGGAGATTTATCGGAATGTTGTAATGCTGCGCGATGTGCAGGAGTTAGGCGTGCGCGAGGCGGCTGAGGTGCTGTGCATCAGCGAACCGGCGGTGAAGGTGAGGCTCCACCGGGCGCGTGCGCTGTTGCAACGGGCACTGGCACCTAAGCTCGCGAGCGTGGCTCCCAGGCGCAAGGGGCTGATGGGGTGGTTCCAATGAGGATCGACTGCAAACACGTGTGGGAACACATCTCAGCCTACATTGATGGCGAGGTGGACGCGGAGCTGCGCGCGGAGATCGATCGCCATCTGGAAACCTGCGAGATTTGCTCGGCGGTACTGGACTCGACGCGCAACGTAGTGGTGCTGATGGCGGATGACCGAGTGTTCGAAGTTCCGACCGGCTATAGCGACCGGCTGCACGCGCGGCTGGATCAGGAACTTAAGTTGAACGAGCCGGACGAAGAGAAGTAGCTCTACTCCGCGCGGTGAATTGCAGCAGCAGGCGGCGGCCCGGCGCGGTGTACCATTGGATGCGTCCACACCTCGAGCGCAACCAGGACCAGCGCAAGAACCGAAACTACAATCTGAAAGACTTCTGACCTGCGCTCGTGTCCAGTTAATTCTCTGCGGCGCCATTGTGCTGCGCGTGCGTTGCGCAACTTCCAGCGCCAGGCAAGAACCGCAAGGTTAACGAGCGCTGCGACAGCGCTGATCCAGAGCATTGGAATGCGAATAGCGTCCTGATGAAAGCCGCGCGCCGGTGCGTAGATGCCGCTGGCCGCAGCAAGCGCTGTGAGGCCTATGGCTACGCGGAGCCCGCTGATGGTGAGCACCGCGGTGCATGCGCTTTGCAGCAGAACGAGCACCAGACTGGTGCCCCCGAAAAGCCCGATCCTCTTTAATTCCATGCGCGATCCAGTTGCTGGGGAGTGATTCCCGGCTGCATCAGGTTACACCATTGCGTGGAATGGAACGTGAATCTACTCGTGCGAGGAAAAGTTTGAGCTTTCTGTAACCTTTTGCGGTCGAGCTCGCTCTCAGGTGGCATAACGCAGACTACGCCCGAGGCCATAGGCCCGGCGCGTGCACCACCAACGCGGACAGATTCCGCACAACCCCAGAGTGAGGTCACTTTCTATGAAGAACCAGATGCAAGCATTGATGCTGACTGCCGCGCTGACGGGCCTGATGAGCGGATCCGTAGCTGCACATGCCTCCGCCGATGGAATGAAGTCAGGAACGAACGTGAAGGCCGTGAAGGCTGGCCTGAGCTACCAGACCGACGACAAGGACAAGCACTCGTGTAAAGGCAAGAATGACTGCAAGGGAAAGGGCGGCTGCAAGTCCGGCGACAACGGCTGTAAGGGCAAGAACAGCTGCAAGGGCAAAGGCGGCTGCGCGACAGACGGCTCCAAGCCGAAGCTGGCTGCCTAACAAAGCAGGACCACGCGGCTGGGGCAGCACATGCTTCAGCCGCAATCGTTTCTTACACCGATGTTAGGTGCAGGGAGAGCACATGTCGGCAAATCGCTTCAACGCATACCAGAATCTCGGCATTGGCATCGGTTTGCGCATTCCTCACTACCAGCACATCTTCGAGCGGAAGCCCGTGGTTGATTGGTTCGAGATCATTTCAGAGAACTTCATGGTCGATGGCGGACGCCCACTTGCGGTGCTTGATCAGATTCTCGAACGCTATCGTGTAGTTCAGCACGGGGTGTCGATGTACTTTGGGTCGGTGACGCCACCGGATTCTGAACACCTGAGCAGGCTGAAGAAACTGGTGCGTCGCACGGGCACGCCGTGGTTGAGCGACCACCTTTGCTGGGGTAGCGTGGACGGCACGTATACGCATGATCTGCTTCCATTGCCCTATACATGGGAGGCCGTGGAGCGTACTGCGGAACGTGTGCGTATGGTACAGGACTACCTTGAGATTCCTGTTGCAGTAGAAAACCTCAGCTCCTACGCAGCATTCAACGATTCGGTTATGACGGAGTGGGAGTTTCTGACGGAGGTAGTGGAGCGTGCAAACTGCGGAATTCTGCTCGACGTGAACAACATTTATGTCTCGTCAGTGAATCACGAGTTCGATCCGCGCGCGTATGTGGATGCGATACCTGCCGAGCGTGTGGCACAGATCCATATAGCAGGGCATTCGCGATACGAGAAGTTCATTCTTGATACACACGATCATCCGGTGATCGAGCCGGTGTGGCAGCTCTATGCGCGCGCAATCGAGCGTTGCGGCCCGACGCCGACCTTGCTCGAGTGGGATGAGCATATTCCAAGTTTCGATGAAGTCCATGCGGAGGCAAAGAAGGCTGAGCAGTTCTTGCGCCAGTCGGAGCCCGAGATGGCAGGAGCGGCCTGATGAATCTGGAGACTTTGCAGCGCGAGATGGCGGCTGCCGTGATGATGCCTCTGACCGGCGAAGACGGAATGCAGAAGCTCGCACGGGACGGACGCCAGATGATCGAGGTAGCTGGTTCGTTTGTTAATGGAAATAGTGCGCTCACGCCTTTTGAGCGGCTCGAGATCTACAACCGCCAATACTGGTTTCGTGTACTCGATGCACTGGCAGAAGATTTCACTGCCCTGGCAGCGGTGATCGGGCCGCGCCGATTTGGGGCAATGTCAGTTGCGTATCTGGACGCGCATCCGAGCAAGAGCTACACGCTGCGCAATATTGGTTTGAAGCTTGCGGAGTACCTTGTGGATCATCCCGAGTTTACGGGCAGGAGAGGAGCTCTTGCAGTCGACGTAGCCCGGTTGGAGTGGTTGCACGTTGAAGCATTTGATGGAGAGGAGTGGACCGCGTTGGCGGTTGCGGATATCGCGCAACTGAGCGGCGACTCGCGATTGAGCCTTCAGCCACATCTGCGATTACTTGAGATTAACTACGCGGTCGACGAGCTCGTGATAGGGCTTCACAGGGAGGCGCACAACACTGAAGGTGAAGATCGTGCGCTAACTTCGAAGTTGCCGCGAGCACACAAACGCAGGTTATTTATGGCGGTGCACCGTGCAGACCACACGGTGTATTACCGGCGTCTTGAGCGCGAGGAGTTTATGATTCTGCAGGAGCTGAGACGGGGAGAGCCTTTGGCCAAGGCACTCGATCGCGGGTTCATTTTCAGTCGTCATTCAGCACGGTGGCAAGCTGGAAAGGTGAGCGAATGGTTCAGGCACTGGGCAGAGATGGGATGGCTTTGCGCGCCGGCAGTGGAAGGCAGTGGTGAGGAACGCATATGACAAGCGTGAATGAAAGAATTCGTGCTTGTTTGAGCAAGGCTGTCGGATTACTCAACGACGCGCAGACGCCGCTGCTGGCCGCGATTCGTCTGTTCTGGGGCTGGCAATTCACAATGACCGGCTGGGGAAAACTGCATCATTTGGATCACGTAACGGAGTTCTTTGCAACGCTGAATCTGCCCATGCCAGGAACGACCGCGATCTTCGTAGCGATGGTCGAGTTCCTGGGAGGCGTGTTTCTGGCATTGGGCCTGGGTACGCGTGTCGTTGCGCTGATTCTTTTTGTGAACATGTCCGTCGCGTTTTGGACAGCAGATCGCGAGGCTCTTATGAGTTTCTTTGCTGCGCCTGAGAAGTTCTACGGAGCAGATCCGTTTCCGTTCTGGGCAGTCGCCTTGCTCCTCGCAGCCTTCGGGCCTGGTAGATGGGCAGCTGATCGCTGGTTGATACCGTACGTTCAAGGAGTTGAGAAGGCATAGTAGCAACTGCAATGACCGGCGCATACCATAGCGTGCCGGTCATTGCCGAGACACACTCAGGACTTCAACTGCGGAAATGCCGTGATGCGCAGCTTGGCTGCTCCATAGGGAATGAGCGTGATGGACTCATCTGCGTTTGCACTGGTGACGGGGCTTTGCGGGACGGGATTAGCCACTCCATCTTCTGCGCGCCATTCGTCCAGCTTGCGGGCCGTCACGCTGAGACGCACAGGAGCGTGCGCTCGTGAGAACGGCGCGCTCGTGATTGCACTCTCTTCGACGGAGATATCGTGCGAGAGTGCTGTCTCGTCTACCTTCAGCGCGTAGTTCCACGCCGTCGATGGGAAGACCTGCCAGTCAGTTGCCATGCCTCGATTGCGCAGCTTTACCCAGCTTTCGCCGATGCCATAAGAGAAGACGAGCGGGCCGCGTTCAACAGCAATAGAGTTGTTGAACCAGCGCGAGACACGCGGCGGCATCGGCAGGGTGAGTTGGACGCGGTCGCCTGCCTTCCATGTGCGGTCGATCTTTGTGAATGCTCCCGGCGCTGGAGAAGGCTGGTGATCGCCATTCACGCTCAGTTCGGCACCCGCGGCCCACGCAGGGATACGCAGCTGCAGCGGGAAGCGGAGTGGCGTGGCAGGGTCGATACACATGTGGATCGTGCCACGGAAGGGATAGGCAGTCTCTTCGACGATGTGCACGGGCGTGCCGCGTAGTACGGTGTGCAACTCGCACGGAGCGTACGCCACGGCGGCGAGTCCATCGTGCGCATCAGATGACTGGTCACCGCTGAGCATGAAGAGACTGTTGTTGAACTTGGGCCAGCCCTGATGGTAGTTCGCCGTGCAACAGCCGAAGTTAGGCTCGAGGCCATAGATGTTCGACTCGGGGCCATCCGTCGTCCAAGGCTTGCTGTGGATGCTGCACTCGACTTGATTCGGTTCCTGGTTATACTGGTGAGCCCACATGTCGTCGTTGAATGTGCCGGGTAGCGCGTTAAATGTGAGTTGCTCAAGCCTGTCGCCGAGTGAAGTGTCTCCAGTAATTGCGAGCGCATGTTCGAGCGAGAACATGTATTCGACAACAGTGCAAAGCTCAGAGCCTTGCGAAGGATTGGGGCCGGCGAGATGCTCGTCGCAGGAGAACATGCCGTTGGGCAATCCGTGATAGCGATTCAGCTCTGCGATCATCTGCGCGGTGGCCGCACGATCCGCGGCAGAACCGGAGACTTGCGACCACACGGGACCAGTCTTGATGGCTTGCCCGTTGTTGACGCCGTGTGTTGCGAGCGCCAGGTCTTTCAGGCCGTTATCATTCCCAGCGCCAAGCCCTAGCTCTGCGGAGGTGATGCGCCGCTTGTACGGGAAGTTCGCGAACTCCGCAGGCCAATCGTACCCCTGCGCGTGAAGCATGCGTGCGAGGTCGAGCAGATACGGCGAGCCGGTGCGGTTATAGAGCCAGAGGACACTGAGGACTTCATCCTGCCAGCGGAACTTGCCCCAGTCGCGCAGAGGACGTTTCGGCAGTGCGTCGAACTGATAGCGGAAGTACCTGTCCATCACCGGCAGCACGCGTGCGTCAGCGGTGAACTCGTAGTACTGTGTGAGTGCTTTGAGCATCACGATGCGCGGCCACCAGTCGTCGTTTGATGTGGGGCCGATCATGCCGTTTGCGGCGGCATGATCGAGCGTCCAGTCGAGGTACTTGCGTGCTTTGCTCTTGAGGCGCGCATCATCAAGCAGCCATGCGAGTGGAACAAGCCCGTCGAGGAAATAAGGGCCACGTTCCCATGCTTCGCCTGTGCCACCGAGCCATCCGCTGTTGGGGCCAACGTCCTCCCAGGTCTCGTCGAGGTGACC
>DATMUN010000644.1:0-3562 GCA_035563895.1 Occallatibacter sp.
ATCCCGCTCATCATTGACGGCGGCCCGACCGGCCGGTCTGCGCCCACGACGATCGTCGATCTCTCGCTCGGCAACGGCCGCTGGGAGATCCTGCGCGAGGGCGCCATCCCCACGCACGAGATCGTCATGGCCCTGCAGCGCTAACATTCTTGTCATGGGGCCGACACGTAAGTTCACGGTCAATATGGCTGCGCGCATCGTCGTAGCTGTACTGGTTGTGTTGCTCCTTGTTGCCGCCACGTGGTGCCGCTGGGTCTACGGCGAGATCGAGACGTACGCCCGCATGGATCAGGCCGCTCCATCCGACGCGATTGCTGTCTTCGGCGCGGCAGAGTACGACGGCCGTCCATCGCCCGTCTATCGCGCCCGTCTTGAGCACGCCGAAGCCCTCTACGACAAGGAGATCGCGCCGCTCGTCGTCACGCTCGGCGGCGACGGCGGCGACCAGTACTCCGAGGGCGGCGTTGGCCGCCAGTACCTGATGAGCCAGGGTATTCCGGAGTCTTCGATCATTGCGGAGACCACCAGCCGCAGCACAGCAGAGGCCGTTCGCCGCCTGGCGGTGATCGCCCGTACCAACGGTTTTCAACGCATTGTCGTTGTGAGCGATGCCGTGCACATGTTCCGCATACACTCTCTCTGCGCTGCGCAGGGGCTCACCGTGCTCACCTCGCCGCGCCCGCGCGTGAATGTGGAGGAGAATCCCTCAGAGCTCTCGCCCATCCTGCATGAGATGGTCACTTTCGCAGCTTGGCAGCTGCATCTCGAGTAGCGTCAGCCGAGTCCGACTCGCCCGCTCACGGCCAGCAGCCCAAAGGCAAACGCAGCCGCGCTCAATGTCGAAAGAAAGTTAACCGCGTCGTTATTGAGCCAGCCGCGCCGCTCGAGCGTTGCACCGAGCAGGCTGTCAAAGAGCAGCCCGAAGACGCCCCCAGCCGCGCCCATCACGCCCAGCCGCCAACCGCCCGGGAGCGCCAGCACACCGGCGAGGCCCACCAGCGCCGAAGCAGCCATGCCGACCAGCGTTCCGCCCAGGCTGATTGCGCCGTCTGTCCCCGGCTCCATTGCGCGCAGTGTGGTGATCATCCGCGGCCGCGTGTTCAATACCTGCCCCAGTTCAGATGACACCGTATCCGCCGCCGCTTCGCAGAGCGCCGCCAGCATCGGCACGTAGAGCAGTCCCAGCCCCCACGCATCCGGCCGCAGCCAGCCCGTATCGGCCATCCACAGCCGCACCGGAGTCATAGCCACCAGCGCAGCAGCGCCGAGATTTGCGGCCACCTGCGCCGCCACGCGCCCAGTGCGCTCCTCGGCTGTTCCCAGCGACTCTTTGCGCTTCCGGCCAATGCGCGTCGCAATCGAGGTCAGCACCAGCACCGCCAGCACCGGCATCAGAGCCGTCCGCCAGGGCAGGCAGAGGTTCGCCACGGTGGAAAACATCAGGCTCGCTGCAATTGCCGCGCCCGCCCAGCCGCCGCTGGCAGAGGCTGACCGAAGCCGCCACGCAATCAGACCCAACAGGCTGCTTACGCCCAGCGTGCACACAGCAACGGCCCAGGCGTCTTGCGCCCAGCGCTCCGTCTCCAGCACCAGCTGCGCACCCACGGCGGGGAATACCACCAGCAGCACTGTCTTCGATTGCCACCGCAACTGCGTTCTGCTCACAACTCAATCCTAGCTGGTGCCCGTTGCGTTCAATTCAGAAAGCACTGCAAGCCTCTACTCAATCGGTTTACACTCATCTGCGGACAGATCGCAGCCCCAATGGAGTTTTGTATGAAGCCGTCAATTCGCCCTCTCGTCTGCGCCGCCCTGCTGGCCGCAGCGTCGCTGGCCGTGGCCCAGCAGTCACGCCTCGAACTCGACCGCCCCGGCGAGACCATCGTTCTTGAGCCGTACGCGCCCAACGTCGTGCGTGTCACGCTCAGCCTCGATCGCGCTCCGGCGCTCGCCGCACCCGGTTATGGCGTGATTGCCAAGCCGGATGCCACGGGCTGGACGACAACCGAAACCGCCGATGTGGACCTGTACAAGTCCGGACAGATGGAGGTTGCAGTTGACCGGCCGCACTCCGGTGGCGCGCCTCCGCCGCAAACCGTCATCGACATCAGCAAATACTTCGGCGGCACCACGCCCGGCGCGCACATAACCTTCCGCACGCCCCAGGGCAAACAGATTCTCGAACTCACCGGCTGGGGGCAGGCCCTGCCTAACCAGAAAGACGGCACCATCTCCATCGCCGCGGACCGCCGCCCGTCTGATCCACCGTCCTACGTCGTGAGCGCCAGTTTCACCTCGCCCGACGACGAGCACTACTACGGCCTCGGCGACAACCAGGAGGGCTTCCTCGACCACCGCGGCCACCCTGTGCACTGCTGGAACGACTACCTTGCCCCCGCCGGAGCCAGCACCTGCGTGCCCTTCGTCGTCACCAACAAGGGCTACGGCCTGCTCTGGGATAACGCCTCGAAGACGACGATCGTCCCCGGCTTCAATGAGCAGACCAGCTGGTCCAGCGAGGCGGGCGACCGCGTCTCGTTCTTCGTTATCTCCGGAGCCACCGCAGACGAGATCTACGCCGGCTACCGCCTGTTGACCGGCCCCACGCCGCTGCTGCCCAAGGCCGCCTACGGCTACATCCAGTGCAAACAGCGCTACGCGTCGCAGGACGAAGTGCTCTCCGTCGCCAAGGGGTACCGCGACCGCCACCTGCCCGCCGACGTGATGGTCGTCGACTGGTTCTACTACACTAAGATGGGCCAGATGGACTTCGACCCGGTGAAGTGGCCCGACCCGGCGGCGATGAACAAGCAACTCCACGATATGGGTTTCGAGACCATGATCAGCGTGTGGCCGCGCTTCGTGCCTGAGAGCCGTTTCTACCAGGACCTCGTGCGCAAGGGCTGGCTCATCCACAAGGCAGACGGCACGCCCATCGACGGCCTGCCCTACGACCGCGCCGGCTCCGACATCGACACCACCAACCCCGAGGCCGCCAGCTGGTACTGGCAAACCATCCGCGACAACGTCGTTGCCAAGGGCTTCGACTCGCTCTGGGCCGACGAGACCGAGCCCGACCTGCCCCCGAACGGCGCTTATTACCACATCGGTCCCGGCACTGCATACTTCAACGTCTACCCGCTGCTCCACACGCAAGCGCTCTACGACGGCTTCCGCCGCGACCTGCCGCAGAAGCGCGGCCTGATCCTCTCGCGCGACGCCTTCACCGGCATCCAGCGCAACGGCGTCATCGTCTGGTCGTCCGACATCAGCCCCACGTGGGACACCTACCGGCGGCAGATTCCGACGGGCCTCGACTTCGCGGCCTCCGGTGTCACGTACTGGTCCAACGACACCGGCGGCTGGCAGTATCTGCCCTGGCAGCACAAGCCCGCACACGCGCCGCTGCTCGACCCCTCGGATGCGCGCGCCGAGGTAGGCAACTACGACGACTACCCCGAGCTCTACACCCGCTGGTTCCAGTACGCCACCTTCCTGCCCATCATGCGTTCGCACGGCAGCCGCCCGGCCAACGAAGTCTGGTCTTATGGCAAGCAGGCCC
>DATMUN010000645.1:0-4718 GCA_035563895.1 Occallatibacter sp.
TGCCGGCGGTGTCGTCGATGAAGAGCTGCGCCTCCACCAACTGCTCCAGGCCGCGCTGCAGCTTGCCCTGGTCTTCACGCGGAATGAAGCCGGTCTGCAATTTTCGCTGGTCCACGCCGGCCTGAGCGGAGAGCATACGTCGAAGCAGCGACTCCTTGCTCATTTCAAGGCTGAAGACGGCGACTGTAGCGCCGCTGACGATGGCCGCGTTCTGCGCGATGTTGATGGCGAAGGCGGTTTTACCCATCGACGGGCGGGCGGCGAGGATGATCAGTTCGCTCTTCTGCAGGCCGCTAGTGGCGCGGTCTAGCTCGATGAAGCTGGTGGCCAGGCCAGTGACCTCGCGGCTCTCCTTGTACAGGTTGTCGATGGAGCCGAAGGAGCCAGCGACGATCTGGTCGAGGCTCTGGAAGCCGTGCTGAATGCCCTTCTCGCTGACTTCGAGCAGGGCCGTCTCTGCCGAGCCAAGCACGTCGAGCGCGGACTCGCTCTGATCGGCAGCGCGTGCGATGGCGGCCGAGCAGATGGACATGAGGCGGCGCAGCAGGCTCTTGTCCTTGACGATGCGAACGTACTCGTCGATGACAGGCCGAAGGGGGAGCCCCTCAGTGAGCGAGGCGAGATAAGCCACGCCGCCGACGGTCTCGATCTCTTTATAGCGGGCCAACTCGTTGGAGAGCGTAACGATGTCCACCGGGCGCTGCTCGTTGACGAGCTCGCTCATGCGCAGGAAGATGCGCTGATGCGAATCGAGCGCGAAGTCGTCTGCTTCGAGCCTCTCGGCAGCTTCAGAGTGGGCGGCGTTATCCAGCAGGATAGCGCCGAGGATCGTCTTTTCCGCGTCGATGTTGGCGGGGAGCCCGGCGTCGAGGCGCAGCTCGGGGTAAGAGGCCATGCTTTGAGTTTAGGCCGAACCGGCGCTGGTCTGTGCTTGTGAATTACCGAGGAAGACTGTGGGAATAGCAGCCGCCACGGGGCGAGGCGGCTGCCGGATCACTCCGAAAGCACCATTGACGAAGTGCTGCTAACCGGGATGGTGGTGTTTTTCCAGAAGGGGATAGCAATGGGAAAGCTGTAGGACACGGTCACTTGAACCTGGCTACCCGCAGTCTTGTACGCAGACGTTGTTCCACAGGATGTCCATGTGGTGGGAGTGCTTGAACTGGCAACGCACCATGTGGTCGACGTGGTCAGGCTTCCCGAGAATGGATAGCCCAAGCTGTTGACGTAGGTCTGAATATCAGCGTTGGTCGCGCCTGTTGTCGCGCTGCTCGTAGGAGAACAGAATGACGTGCTGATGCTCGATGCGCATGCGGATCCGCGCACCATGGCCCAACGCGAGGCCTCGCGCGCGGCGTCGGACACGAAGTGGTAGGAATAGAGGGCCATCGACATCTGCATGACTCCGAGCAACACAGCCACAAACACGCTGAAGGACACGGCCATCTCGACGAGCGTGGAGCCATCCTCGTTCATGGTCGTCCGCATCCACCGTGCAACGGAATTTGACGCCTTCATTCTCATTGATTGCTCACCGTTCGCGTTGCCTGCCCGTAAAGCGTGATCGTCTGCGCCATTCCCGGCAGATAGAACCCCGGATCGTATGTGGTTTGTGTTTTGACTGTGATCGCCTCGATCATCGAAGTGTTGTTGCTCGAACAGGTTGAGTTGTCGGAGCAACTGGTGGGCGTGTAACTGGTGTTTGCGCAGACGCAGCTATTTGCAATTGAAGTCACGGTAATGCTGGACAGATTTGCTGCATCGGTAGTTGCAGCCGTAACCACTCCACCGGAATATGTCGATCCGGAGACGGACCAATCTGCTGCTGCCGTATGCGATCCAGCTGCGTAATCGACGGCAGCGTTGGCGGCGTTTGACACCTCAATGGCTGCGTACGCGAACCGCGCAAACTCCACGGCTGCCAGCAAGAGAACAAACAGCAGCGGAACGGCGATCGACACCTCAACAAGCGCCTGGCCTGAGTCGTCGGAGCGGAAATTCGAGCTTCTGAAGCAGAGTACCCGTTTCAAGCCTGACATTCTTTCGTCCCCTTTACTCCAGCATCGTTAGCTTTTTGAATGGCGTGGTGGTGGGGTTGGCATTGCTGTAGTTCGGAATGGTAATGTTCGAGCTCTTCAGGTACATCGTGCCGGCAATGACACCGCTCGCCGTGATGCCACCGCCATTATCCTGCAGATAAACCTCCACGCCTGGCGCATAGATGATTCCATCCAGCACCTCGTTGTTACTGCCGAACTGTACCTGGAGTGGAGTCGTTGAATTCGTCGTTGGCTGCATGATGGCAACGCTGTTATAGGTTCCAGACGTTGGCGCATACATGTTCAAGACGGAGTTGGAATTCTGAGTGAGGGTTCCGCCAGAGAGATCGATCACCGCACCGGCAGTACTGGTGAAGGTTTTGGTGGTGGAGTCGTACGTCGCTGAGCCAACGTTGACAGTCGCACCCGTAGCCACTGTGACACCATTAGCGAATTCGTACACAACGCCATCCCCCAATGCTCCGGTCAGACTCGCGCCATTCTTCAGCGTGATCGCGTTGGAGAAGCACACAACCGAATCGGCCGCTATAGTCCCGCTCGACGGAGTGTAAGTTCCACTGATGCTTGTCGTGCTCGAATCGGGAATTGTGCAGGTGGGGTTGGACAAGTTGCTGATGGGCGGTGTTTCTGCAGCTACTCCTGAGGTGATCGAGGTACTCCCTGACTGAAGTGAGCCTGTATAGCCGCCTACGATGTCAAATTCAGGACCGTTAAAGCTGCTCGATTTACCCGTGAGTTTGACTGCTGCGGAATCGCTGGAATTCACATAAATCGAGCAACCGGTGGCATCGATCGCGGAGTTGCCCTGCAGATGCAGGGTATCGGAACCCGTTGCCTTCATGATCCAGATGCAGGCATCACTCGCGATCGGCGCACCTGCCACGGCGCGTGCCGCCACGGTCATGCTGTTTGCGTGCGTGAGCAAACCGGCGAAGAACGTCTGCGCCGGGCTGCCCACGCGGACCTCAACGCAGGTGGAGCAACTGGTATTGGGTCCATCCACGGGTGGAATGCTGACGAGAACGGAATTGCCCGTTACGGTGGAATCCACGCCGTTGGTCTTGGCAGCCAACAGTGCGGCACTGCTTGCGGCGGATACAGCGGCGCTGCTGCTAACCTGCCCACCACGCTCGTAATAGAGCTCCACGGCGCCAGCCATTGCACCTGCGTCAGCCACGATCTGCATATTGCGCCGGGCACGGAAAAGCAGGCCTACATCGATCGCAAGCGCTACAAAGCCCATCAGGCCGATCATGCTAATAGCTGTCACTACTAGCAACTGTCCGTCTTCATCGCGAAACCTCATGGGGAACTCCTCATCTACGCTGCTCAATCAGTCATCAGAGTACTGAACGGTGCGACTCGTATTCCACACAGGAACAGACTCGCCTTCGACACGGAACACTTGTAGATATCAATTATTTGTTGCAAAAACCTCTTTATGCAATGGGATTCCCGTCACCCTGGGACGTTACTAATGTTTCTTTTGGGGCAGATAGGCGAAAAGCCCGACGCTGTCCTGCCGAACTATCCGCTCTTTCCATCTGAATCTGCATAGCTTATCGTGATCCTGGAAATGTACGCTGCCTCGCTTTTTGGGCCGTACTCGTTGACCGTCTAAGAACGCTGCGATGGCCCTCCACGCTTAAAACCTGTTGGAATCGTGGCGCTTACGCTCCGGGCCGCCAGCGGAGGATGGGCTTGCGGGCGGCGGTTACTTCGTCCAGGCGCGAGATGCGCGTGGAGTGCGGGGCGGATTTGACCAGCTCCGGGGTCTCCTCGACTTCGCGGGCGATGGCGCGCATGGCGTCGATGAACAGGTCCAGCTCTTCGAGCGATTCGGACTCGGTGGGCTCGATCATGAGCGCGCCGTGGACGATGAGCGGGAAGCTGACCGTATACGGATGGAAGCCGTAGTCGATGAGGCGCTTGGCGATGTCGCCGGTCTTGATGCCCTTGGCCGCCTGGCGCTTGTCGCTGAAAACGACCTCGTGCATCGAGGGCGTCTGGTAGGGCAGCTCGTAGAGGTCTTCGAGCTTGGCGCGGATGTAGTTGGCGTTGAGCACGGCGTCTTCGGTGGTTTGACGCAGGCCGTCCGGGCCGTTGGCCAGGATGTAAGCCAGCGCGCGGATGAACATGCCGGTGTTGCCGTAGAAGGCGCGGACGCGGCCGACCGATTGCGGACGGTCGTACTCCCAGGACTTCGTCCCATTCTCGTTTTGGACGAGGACCGGGGTGGGGAGAAACGGCTCGAGGAAGGCCTTGCATGCGACCGGGCCGGAGCCAGGGCCACCGCCGCCGTGGGGCGTGGAGAAGGTCTTGTGCAGGTTGAGATGCATCACGTCTACGCCAAAGTCGCCGGGACGGACTCTGCCGACGAGGGCGTTCATGTTGGCGCCGTCCATGTAGAGCAGCGCGCCCTTGGCATGGAGGATCTCTGCGATGCGGCCGATCTGCCCCTCGAAGACACCTAGCGTGGAGGGGTTGGTGATCATGAGCGCGGCGGTGTCTTCGTCCACCTGGCGGGCGAGCGCTTCGAGGTCGATGCCGCCCTCGGCGTTCGACTTGAGGTTCTCGACCTGGTAGCCGCAGACGGCGGCTGTGGCGGGGTTGGTGCCGTGGGCCGAGTCGGGGATGATGATTTTCTTGCGTGCGTTG
>DATMUN010000646.1:0-3744 GCA_035563895.1 Occallatibacter sp.
CGGGTGTTCAACTCGCCGACATGGAAGTCAACGCAGGCGACAACGAGAAAGCCGCGACGCTCCTTGACCAGTTGCGGGCCGAGAATCCCACCAGCCTGCCCGTGCTCTATTTGTCCTATCGTGTGCACACTGAGCTGGCAAACGCTGCCATGCTGGGCATGTCGATGGTCGCGCCAGATTCAGCCGAGATGCACCAGGTCATGGCACACGAGTCGATGCGCTACGGAGATCCAACTGCCGCAATCGCACAGTACCGTGAGGCGATCCGCCTGAATCCCCGAATATCGTCAACGCACTTCGAACTGGCAGAGGTGCTGTACGTTTCCGCGAACATGGAAGACCGCAAGAACGCCGAGCAGGAGTATCGCACTGCTCTATCGCTGAATCCGCAGGATGCGCAATCCGCCAGCCGCCTGGGCGAGATCGACGCGGAGCACGGCAACAAAGACCGGGCTCTAGCTGAGTTCAAACGGGCCATCGAACTCGCGCAGGGAGACGTGAGTCCGAAGCTGGGAATCGCCAACGTGCTCATCGATCTGAATCGCGGCGACGAAGCCCTTTCATACCTGCAGGACGCCGTGCGTGTGGAGCCGGACAACGACAACGCGCACTACATGCTCAGCCGCCTCTACTGGAAGCAGGGCCGCAAGGAAGATGCACAGCAGGAACTGGCGCTCTACAAGAAGTACAAAGCGATGAAGTCGAAGCTCCAGGAGATCTACAAACAGATGCGCATTGCGCCGACGCAGATGCGGCTCAGTGGCACAGCTGGCGGGCAGGATGAACAGCCGAAATAAACGATGCGCAGTTTCTGCGCTGCTGCTGTGTGCGGCGGCGGCAGGTGCGCAGGTGCCCGCGCAGCAGGCCGCGCAAGAGCTTCGCCAGGCCCTCAGCCTCGCGCAGCAGGGGCGTGCGCCGCAAGCGCTCGCGCAGACTGAGGATCTGCTGAAGCGGCATCCGGGATATGCACCCGCTTTCAAGCTCGAAGGCATGCTCCTGGAAGAAGCCGGCCGAAGCGACGAAGCTGCAACAGCCTATGAACGCGGGCTGCGCGCAGCGCCAGACGACAGCGACCTGCTCTACAAGGTGGGCGTACATGAACTGGTGACAGGCCGCGCAGAACAGGCCGCGCAGCATCTCGCGCACTACGTGCAGTTGGAACCGAGCGACGGCGACGGGTTCTTCTATCTCGCCCAGGCCGAGCATCTGGCTGGCAGCGACGATCGCGCCTTGAAGACGATCCAGCAAGCCCTTCGCCTCGAGCCGGACAATGCCATGGTCTGGCAGAAGTATGGCGAACTGCTCTGCGGCTCCGGCGACAACGAAAGCGGCATCAACTGGCTGCGCAAAGCCCAGAGCGCGAATCCGCATTTGGAACGGCTGAACTTCGACCTGGCTGTGGCAAGCCTGAACACCATGAATCTGGACGACGCGCTGAACTTCGCCGGCGAGGCCGTCAAGGAGCATTCCGACAACATGGAGGCGCTCAAGCTTCTGGCCTCCATCCAGGGCAAGCTCGCGCAGTGGCAGCAGGCGAAGGCGACCTACGCGCAGATCCTCGCGGCGAACAGCAACGACGCCGAGGCGCTGCTGGGACTGGGACACAGCCTGGTGGAGCTGAAAGAAACACACACAGCAATCGACACGCTGGACCGTCTGCTGGCGATTGATCCTGCAAACGCGCAGGCGCATTATTATCTGGCGCAGGTCTACATGCAGATGGGCGATAAGGCGGAGGCGCAGCACCAGGCGGATCTGCATCACGCAATGATGCAGCAGGAGTCCTTCTCCGCTGCCGCGCTGGGCACCGAGCAGGATCGTGCCATCTGGGATGAGGCGAAGCGCGCACTCGCAGCGCACAAGGAAGACGATGCGCTGGAACTGTTCAGGAGACACACCACGGGCCCGGCCGCGACAGCGGGGCATCCCTATCTGCTCGTAGGCGCGCTGTATTTGTACAGCGGCGACGCATCCAACGGTGTGCGGCTGCTGCGTCGCGCACTTGAGCTGGAGCCGAAGATTCGCGGAGCGCACACCTATCTCGGCATCCTGGCTTTGCAGCAGAATCGGTTAGATGAGGCGGAGAAGGAGTTCAAGGCCGAGCTTGCGAACGATCCGAACTACGAGACAGCAATCTCAGAGCTTGGGGCAGTGCGCCACAGACAGCAGCGCTGGGCCGAGGCTGCAGATTTACTCGCACGCTCGCACACGCGAACACCGGCCCTGCTGGTTGCTCTGAGCGATGCCTACTTTCATCTCGGGCGCATTAACGAGGCCAACCTGACCGCGGAAATCGCCAACTCCTACGCGCGCGACGATGAGGAACTGCGAGCCCAGATCACGGAGTTACTCCGACGAAACGGTCAGTCTGAACTGGCAGCGCGGTTGACCGGCCGTGTTAGTTCTTCGGCTCAGTAACGGTCAGCACCTGGTCGGCCTTGACGTCCGTGAGCACCTGCTTGATGCCGCTCGGCCAGGCAAGCTCAATGCGGTCGATGGTAGCGGCAGTTCCAAGTCCAAAATAGACGCGCTTGTCACTGGATGAGTTGTAACCCACAGCGGTGGTGGCGTGATTGTACTGCGCGCCGAGCGACGTCATGATCTTCACCTTCGTCCCCAACCCATCGCGATTCGATTTGGTGCCGACCAGGGCAAGAGTGATCCAGTGGTTGCCGTTGCTGGTGCGATTGATGAGTATCTGCGGCGGTCCGTTGATGACGTTCACAACAATGTCGACCTTGCCGTCGTTATTCAGATCGCCAAAGGCAGCGCCGCGGTGCGCAGCTGGACGCATAAAGTCCGGGCCAGCCTGGCTGCTCACGTCCTCAAACTTCAAATGACCAAGGTTGCGGTAGAGTGCATTCGGCAGCGGATAAGGCCGGTGCGTAATCTCCATCGAGTTGTCGAGGATCTCTGCGCCCGCAGCGAACAGGTCCTTGCTTCCGTCATTGTCGAAGTCGAAAGCACCCGTGCCCCACGCCGTCATGCGGCTGGAGAAGCGCGTCAGGCCTGAAGTCCCCGCCGCAGGTTGAAAGCTGCCATCGCCCACGTTGCGATACAGCTGGAAACTGTCGCCGAACATGGCAGTCTGAAAGATATCCGGGCGGCCATCGTTGTCCATATCGCGAAAGTCCGCGCCCATGCCTGCCACCGTGCGTCCGCTCTCGTTGTACTGAACACCTGCGAGCATTGCCACGTCAGCGAACGTGCCGTCGCCATTGTTGTGCAGCAGAAAGTTCGGATACGTGTCGTTGGAAATGAAGATATCCGGTAAGCCATCGCCATCGTAATCCGCGATGGCAAGGCCCATGCCTTTACCAATGTACTGGGCAACGTGCGAAGGGATGGAGACATCGGTAAACGTACCGTCGCCGTTGTTGCGGTAGAGGATGTTCGGCGTGCCCTGGAACTCGTTCGGCGAGCAGTACGCAGGTATTCCGTTCGTGGGGCACTGGCGCGCCGTCCTGATGTCGTAGTTGAGGTAGTTCACAACAAACAAATCGAGGCGGCCGTCGTTGTTATAGTCAAGCCACCCGGCAGCAACCGACCACGTCTTGCCGTAGCCTGGCACCGTGCCTGCCACGCCAGCCTTCTCCGTCACGTCAGTGAATGTGCCGTCGCCATTGTTGTGGAAGAGCTGATTGCGGTTAACGCCGGTAACATACAGATCCGTGTAGCCATCGTTGTCGTAGTCGAACAGAGCCACGCCGCCGAGCATGGTCTCGATCGAGTAGCGCTGTGGAC
>DATMUN010000647.1:0-3365 GCA_035563895.1 Occallatibacter sp.
CTTCGTTTTTCAGGTCGTAGACGTTTTGCAGGCTGCCCGCCCACCACAGCTCCTGGAAGCCGGAGTCGACGTCGCCGTGGGTCCGCGACCATGCGTAGCTGGCCTGCAGCGAGAGGCCCTTGGAGGAGCGGCGCTGCACACTGAACTGCATGCTCTTGTAATCCGAGTTGCCCAGCGGAGAGCCGACGGAGAACAGAGGACCGTAAGAGACTGCAACCTGCGGATACGGAGTGATGCCCTGGTAGCCGGGTCCTGTGCCGCCGTAGCCCCAGTAGCCGTTATAGGTGGAAGGATACTGGCCGTTGAGCACGTAGTTCTGCATGTTGGCCACGGTGGGCTGGTTGGTGCGCAGCGTGCCGCTCTGCAGGTGGTAGCTGCGGCTCTGAATCCAGTCCACGCTCAGCATGGTGTTCCGGGCCATCTCACGCTGCACGCCGATGCTGTACTGCTGCGTGTTGCCCGGTGTGAGCGCGCGCGGGTCGATGCTGACTACGCCCCACTGCGTATAGTCGGGCGTTTGCACCTTGGAGAGCGTGGGCTGATAGCCGTTGTCCCAGTTGAAGCCGGACTGCGAGCTGTGCTCATAGAAGCCGGGGTTGCCGGTCTGCTGGTACGGAATGCCGCCCCAGGTGTTGAGGTTGAGCGGCGTGAAGAAGACACCGATGTTGCCGCGCAGAACGGTCTTGTCGGTGATCTTGTAGGCGGCGCCGAGGTGAGGCGCGTAGTTGTAGTAGTCCTGCCGCGTTTCAAACGACTGGCTGCCGCTGGTGAGGTACTTGTAGAGTCCCATCTCGTTGGTCACCGGGTTCAACTCGTCGAGCACATAGCTGGACCAGTGGCCGTTCTTTTCCTTGTAGGGATTGTTGAAGTCCCAGCGCAGGCTCATGTTCACAGTCAGACGCGGGCTCACCTTGAAGTCGTCTGTGATGTACCACGAGAACGCCTTGCGCCGGCCGTAGAGCGGGTCGGTGGCAGTGCCGGTGGCGAGATAAACCTCTCCGAGAAGGAAGCTGCCGAAGGAGCTGCCGATCTGGTTATACGCGTTGATGTTGTACCAGTGCGGCGCAGTCGAGGTGGGATCGAAGGTGATGTTGTTGAAGGTCTGCGAGTCCGGGTGGTTGTTGAACTGCATGGCACGGAACTCGCCGCCGAACTTCAGGTTGTGGCGGCCGAGCGTCCACGACAGCTCGTCGCTGTAGATGAACGTATTGCCCGCGTAGAAGTCGTTAAACTGGCTGCCGAAACCGGAGAAGTCCCAGCCGTTGTGGTAGCTGCCGCCGTTGGTATACATGCCGGAGCTGAAGACGGTGAGTGGGAAGTTGCCGGCGCCGGAGTAGATGCCGAGCTTCGAATCCCACTTGTCGGCTTGAGAGACGGCGATGCTGGGATTGCGGAAGCGGTTGAGTGTAGCGTAGGCAGTATTCACCAGCTTGGGCGAGATGGTGAAGGTGTAGCTGAGACGCGCGCCGGGGGCGGTGGTGTTGTGCCAGTAGGCGTTGGCCATGGGGCCGCCGTACTGCGCGATCGGCGACCAGACGCCGCCCTGATCGGCGTTGATGCGCGGATAGTTGTCGTAATAGAACGAGCCGTTCAAGTGCTGGCGGTCGCTCAGATTGTAGTCGATCTTCACACTGGTCTGCGTGTTGTGGAACCAGGGATCGGGGTCGTAACCCGGGCCGGCGTTGTTCGCGGTCAGGCTCGACTCCGGCTGGTAGTACTGGTGATAGAGCTGGAGAATCTGCGACGTCACCGAGCTGATGCGGGTGGTCGGAATCTGGTTGTTGACAAAGACGCAGCCGAAGCCGCCGCCGACAATGGTGGACGGATCGACGATGGCGCCGCGATAGATCGGGTTGCCGCAGTCGTCGTATGCGGGTGTGCCGCCGTAGGTGTAGACCGGCACGCTGGGCGAGAGCTGCGCGCTCAGGTCAGCGTAAGTGGTGACGGCGCCGTTCGAGTCCAGACCCAGCATGGCGTCAGTGGGAACGGTTCGCGAGTTGGCGCCGAGTCCCCACATGGACTGCATGTAGCGCTCGAAGGCGACGTAGTAGAAGAGCTTGTTCTTGACCACGGGGCCACCGAAGCTGCCGCCCCAGTCAGAGAGCGAGTCATGCTTGGTGAGGTAGGCGGATGCATTTGCCGGGTCGGTGATAGCCGAGAGGTGGTTGGATGCGCTGAGGGCATCGAGGTCAGTGGAGTGGAGGAAGCCGAAGAGCGATCCGTGGAGCTGGTTGGCACCTGACTTCATCTCATAGCGGAATACGCCGCCACCGGAGCGGCCCGCGTCTGCACCGATGCCTGCCGTGTCGGCCTGGAACTCCTGCACGGCTTCCATGGGCGGCTGCGACTCGCTGATGTAGCCGCCAAGCTGCGAGACGGCGGAGGTGCCGTCGATCAGCACTTCCTTGGTGAGGGCCATGCTGCCGTTGATGTGGGAGCTGTAGTCGGAGCCCTCGGCTCCGGGGACATAAGCAAAGATGAAGTTGGAGAGGTTGCGGCTGCCCTGCACGTTCAGGGGAAGCTCGCTGACGGCTTCGTCGTTCAGGTTGGTGCCGACGGCGGTGTTCTCTGTCTGCAACAGCGGCGCTGCCGTGGATACCTGCACGGTCTCAGTGGTTGCGCCCACTTCCATCACCGGGTCGATTTCGACCACCTGGCTGATGAGCAGCGTGATTCCCTTGCGCTCGAGAGACTTGAAGCCCTGCCCGGAAAAGCTGATGGTGTAGCTGCCAACGGGCAGGTTACTGACTCGATAGAACCCGTTGCCGTCGCTGGTTGTGACCTGGACTTCGTTGGTTCCGGTGTTCGTCACCTGAACGCGCACTCCCGGCACAACTGCCTGCGTGGCGTCCTTTACGGTTCCCGTGATGGTGGCCCGGTCAGACTGCGCAGCGAGCGGTATGGCCAGTCCAAGCAGAAGCAGCACGAAAACCCCAATGGTTTTCCTAAGCGTCATCGAATTTCCTCCAAGAGTTCCCCGGCCGTGGCCGAGGACGCGCCTCTCCCCTGCCGATCCTTTGTTGCTCCGTCCCGGATACGGTCAAGGGCGACTTGCGTTGTTGAATCGCGGACACGGGACTTTCACCCCGATTCGCGCTGATGGCCGTCCGTTTTGACTCCTTTACAACCAACGGAGTGCCTACGACCTCACGACCGGCGTCGCACTCCCCTTTTCAACGAGGAGGATTTAAGCGATTCAAGCGAACGCCTCACAAGTTAAGGCGAAGATAAATTTACCGGTGTTTGAAACGCCCCTGCCTCCGGCGAGTTGGGGGCTTCTGGGGTTGGCGTTTTACGTATGCGGGAGACAAGGGGAGATGTGGCGGCTCGCGCCCTGGGTTGTGGGTGGTGGAGGGTTAATTCCG
>DATMUN010000648.1:0-2878 GCA_035563895.1 Occallatibacter sp.
AGCCAGCGCCCCCGCCCCCAGCGCCACCAGAAAGAAGCAGAACACCGCCACCACCGCGTAGTACCGCGGCTGCGGATGATTCTGCACCGTCATGAATCCGATGTAGCCCATCACAGCCAGTACCGACGCGCCAAACAATGGGTCCAGCCGCAGCTCCCGGCTCCACCGCATCGGCCAGCACACCAGCGCCGCCACCGCCAGCACGCCCGCCAGCGGCACCAAAATGTGATCCGCCCACAGCCCGCCGTGAAACGACCACCAGAAGCTCAGCGCCGGCCACCACCACTGCTGCGGCTTCTCATACGTGTTGATGAAGATCAGGTAGTGATAGTCCTCCATGTACCCGGTCTTCACCAAAAGCGCCAGCCACCCACCGTAGGTCGCCGCCGCCGCCGCCCCCGCCGCACCAACACATGCCAGCGCTGTCTTCCACTGCTTGCGCAGCGGCAGCACCACAGCCCACACCAGCGCCGGCAGCAGAAACACTGCCGTCGTCTTCGTCAGCATCATCGCCGTGAACAGCAGCCCGATGCCCGCCGCCGCCATCACCGGCCGCTTCAGCCGCGGCAGCTGCACAGCCACGTTCAGCGCCGTCAGCGTAAGGGCCGTCAGCAGCGGCTCCAGAATCGCCAACCGGCTGAAGGCATAAAGAAACGGACTCGTCGCCACCAGCGTCAGCGCCAGCAGCGCCCGCCAGCGCGGCCCCTCCCGCCTCAGCAGCAGATAGCTAAGCCCCAGGTTCGCGAAGAACAGCGCCACCGCCAGCGCCCGCGCCGAGTGCAGAGACACCCCCGCGACCCCAAACACCACCCACTCCAGCGCAGGCCAAAGCGGCAGCTGCGGAGCAGGCGTAAAATCCCCCGGCACATACCAGTTGCCAAACAGCCGGTCACGCATTGCGGCATTGCCATACCAACCCTCGTCCGTATACTTCGCCCAGTCCGAGTGCCACGGCGTATTGTTCGGGAAGTCCGCGTTCAGATGCAGCGCGTGCAGCAGCGCAAAAGCGCAGATCGCGGCAAGCCACGCCGCAAACAGTCCACGCTTCACACGATCCTGCACTCTGGATGACTCCATAGAAGTCCGTACACGCAGCGGCGACGGCGGTATGCTTGGGGAATACCCCAAGTATACCGTCCACCTACAAGCGCACAGCCCCACATGCGAGACGCCGCACAGCTCGTCTCAGGCAGCCAGCGCTATTCGTACGCCAACGCGTCGATCGGGTCCTTGCGCGAAGCCATCCACGCTGGATACAGCGCGCCGCACAGCGAGCCAGTCAGCGCAATCAGCGCACCACGTCCGATCCACAGCGACGTCAGCTCAAAGCTGAACGTCGGAAACTTGATCAGCAGCAGCTCGCGCACGCCGTACGTGGCCGCGATGCCCAGCAACACGCCTGCCACCGCCAGCACGCTCGTCTCGCGCAACACCACCGTCACAATCGTCAGCTTCGACGAGCCCAGCGACTTCAGAATGCCGATCTCCCGCGTCCGCTCCAGCACCGCCGTATACATCGACTGGAAGATCACCAGGAACCCGACAATCACCGCAATCGTGATCACCACATTCAGTGCCAGGTTGAAGCCCGGGAACTTCGCCGGCGTGTACTGCGAGATCAGGTCGCTCATCTTCTGCACCCGGTAGTTCTCCAGGCCCCGCGTCGCGTGAATCTCATCAATGATCACCTGCTCGTTCGCAGCGTCGTCAGCCTTCAGGTAGAACACCGAGGCCTTGCCGTCATTGCCCGTCAGCGCCCCAATCGTCTCGATCGGAATCAGTCGCCGCCCGCCTTTGCCGCTCTCCACAATGCCGCAGATCCGGAACGCATGGTTCAAAATCGTGATCGACGATCCCACCGTCCGGCCCGGCCCGCCGTGCGCGTACACATCGTCCACGATCACGTCGTACGGCCCCTGAAACGGCCCGCCCTCAAGAAACGTGAACGGCTTCAGCGCGTTGTAGCTCGCGTAGTCCACGCCGTACAGAATCTCCACGCTGCCGCCCATGTTGAAGTTCTGCACCACCGGCGCCGCCGCCATCACGTGCGGCATCTTCTTCAGCACATCGGCCAGCTTCACCGACATCGGCGCGCCGCCCATCCCGTTCATAAAGCTGGCATTCGACGGCAGCACCACCACATCCGCGCCAATCCCGTTCGTCCGCGCCTTCTGGTCGTCCAGCATGCCCATAAAGATGGCCACAATCGACAGAATCATCACCACTTCAATGGCGACAGCGAAGATGCTGATCAGCGAACGCACAGGGCGGTGCAATAGATTGGCGAAAACAAGCTTGTTCATCGGGAAATTCGCGCTCCAGGGCGGCAAACTGGCATGCCGGTGCCACTAGCTAAGACTATCAGCCACGCCCGCGCGATCCGCCCTGGGTCATAGGACCCGGACTGGACCATCGGTCACCGTTAAGCCGAAACCCCGAAACTCTCGTCAGAGTGACCCTCAAACGGCCCTCAGCCCCGCTCGGACCGACCTAGAAACCCCGTTTTCCCGCTGCTTCAGGAAGTTCCCTATTACTTTAGGCCCCTGATAACAAATAGAAAATCTAGTGAAATGATTTTGACCCATGGCCTCCCCGGGTATATGGTGATTGTGGAAATCCCTCGGGCTCTGCGTCCTTCAGATTGGTTACCGATGGGTACATTTGGCCAAGATTTGCGCGCTGAACGGCTCTCCCGCGGCATCGCGCTCGAAGACATCTCCGCTGTCACCAAGATCAGCCAGCGCCATCTCGTCGCGCTCGAGCAGGAGCGATTCGACGTGCTTCCCGGCGGCATCCTGGCCAAGGGAATCGTGCGCGGCTACGTCAAAGCCGTCGGCCTCGACGAACACGACTGGACCGAGCGCTATGTCCAGGCCAA
>DATMUN010000649.1:0-8363 GCA_035563895.1 Occallatibacter sp.
GCCGCGGCCTCGGTGTGGTGGAGAGCCGCGCCGACGCTCTGCACCGTTTTGTTCAGTCCTACCGGGTACCCGCGCAGCTTCCGCCACCCCGGCTGAAGCAGACCGAGCTGGCGCCGCTGGTCGAGCGCGTCTCGCTTCTTGAGCGCAGAATCCTCGTTGAACTGGCCTCTGGTCCTTCCGCGCAGCTGATGGCAGACCCCGACCAGCTCGAGCAGATGCTGATTAATCTCCTCGCCAATGCCGCGGATGCAGCGCTTGCAAATGGCGCCAGCCCCGTGCGGATCGGGTGGACTGTGGCCGAAGACGCAGTGGAGCTGTTCGTCGAAGACCGCGGCCTGGGGATCGCGAACACTGACAATCTTTTCGTGCCGTTCTACACCACCAAGCCAACCGGTTCCGGCGTGGGACTGGCACTGGCGCAGCAGATCGCCCGGGCCCACGGTGGTGAGATCAGGCTCGAAAACCGCGAAGACGGATCCGGCGCTCGTGCAACGGTGCGGCTCCCGCTCTCAAACGGTTGATTGGCCAGCCAATTTACGTTACGAAGGTCCAAGATGGGAATCGCCATTCGGCATGTGACTAAGGTGTAGATAGATCGATTCTTCGTAACTTTTGTGGCATTTCCGCACCGCACTCGAGCACTTATTCTTGTCTCAATTGAGCGGCCTTTCTGGTCAGTTTTATGCGTACGGCCGTTCCAGACCTGAGAGAGTCAGCCTGTACAAACGCCGCGAGCGACTTCCCAATCGGAATACGCGGCAGGAGTTGGTTCCAGGGTGCGGAAGCCTAATACCATCAACCGCTTGCTTGTGACGATGCTGAGTACGATGGCGCTGCTGGCCGTCGCAATCTCGCCTGTCGCCGCGCAGCGGTACAGCTTCCGGAGCTATGTGCAGGGGCTCGGCAATCTGAACGTTATCAGCATTATTCAAGATCCCACTGGCTACCTTTGGGTGGGCACCCAGAACGGGCTTTTCCGCTACGACGGTACCCAGCTTCAGGAGTTCGGACCAGCACAGGGCCTCCCCGAGCGCATGATCCAGGCGCTCCACGTGGCAGCCGATGGAACGCTGCTGGTGGCGACTGCTAACGGAATCTACTTCCAGCTTCCTGCAGGTCAGTTCGTCGAAATTACACCCCCGGCAGGCAAGGGCCCATTTCAGCCATTGTTGGGGTCGATCTTTGCATCAGTAAAAAAGGGCGAGACGATCACCGTGACACGCAACGGGGCCTTTCGCCTCGTGCAATCCTCGCGCGTCACGTGGGTGGCGCAACCAATTGCACTTTCCGGTGAGCGCATCTACGGCGTTGTCTACACTCCGGACGGGGCACTCTGGTACGGGTGCGACAAGGACCTTTGCCGCACCGCGGGCGGCAAGACTGATCGGTTTGCGGCATCGCTCCACCTGCCGGAAGAGAAATGGGCCAGTCTGCTGGTAACGCAGGAAGGCAAGCTCTGGATGCGCGGGGCATCGCACATTGGTGAGCTGGACCTGAAGACTCTCAAGTATGAGTCCCGTGAACTCGACAACAGCGGGCACGTCGAGATGTATCCCGTTCTCGCGATGGATGCCCAGGGAAGAATCCTGACCATTGAAGGCGCCAGTCTGGCTCTTTGGGAGAAGGGCGCGTGGCGGCGCGTCACCGAACGGAATGGGCTGGGCAGCTACGAGATTGAAAGTCTCTATGTAGACCGTGAAGGCTCGGTGTGGTTCGGCGAAGTGGGGCACGGGCTCAAGCGATGGGTGGGCCAGGACCACTGGGAGGCGTACACCAAGACCGACGGGCTGAGCAGCGACCTGGTCTGGTCAACGCAGCGCGACCGCAAGGGCCGTTTGTGGGTCGGCAGTGAATTCGGGCTGGACTATATTCCCAGCGGTAAGCAGACGCCTGTCCAGTGGCGTCCCTCCAACGGGCAGGCGATGTCCGCAAGCACTCTTGCGCTTGCATCCGATGGCAGCATCTGGGCCGGCAACCTGAGCGGCGAGGTTGTGCGCATCGATGTGAACACGC
Source organism: Occallatibacter sp. (assembly GCA_035563895.1). Classification (GTDB taxonomy): domain Bacteria; phylum Acidobacteriota; class Terriglobia; order Terriglobales; family Acidobacteriaceae; genus Telmatobacter. The sequence continues at coordinate 2,014 of DATMUN010000649.1, forward strand.
TCACTTCCCGTGCATGGAAGCTTCCGAGCATTACCTACATCAGCACCGATGGCCGTGGGCGCATCTTTATCGCAACAAACTCGGGCCTCTACTCGCTGAATGAGAAGCCCGGTGAGCAGGAAAAACCCGAGCTCGTCCAATCGTCAGAATTCAAAAAACCACAGGAGCAGTTCTACGATCTGTGCCTGGATGGCCGTGGCCGCCTGTGGGCGGCAACCGAGCAGGGGCTGGTCGTACTGGACGACGGCGGCTGGCGTGCAATCAACATGGGCAACTCCGGCGCCAGGCCAGACGTGATCGCCGTCGATCCTTCGGGCGCAGTCTGGGCCAGCGGCTCCTCGCAGGATCTGATGCGGTTGCACATCGAGGGTTACCAGGTAGTGGATGCCAAGCACGTGGGCAGGCCGCCGCTCCTCTCGCAACAGGTCGTCGCTCTCATGGTCGATCGCCGTGGCTGGCTCTGGGTGGGCCAGGACCAGGGGCTTTCAATGTTCGATGGCTACACCTGGCGTAGCTACACCGAAGACGACGGCCTGATCTGGAACGACACGGACAGTTTCGCGCTCACTGAAGATACAGATGGCAGTATCTGGATCGGCACTTCCGGCGGTCTGAGCCATCTGCTCACGCCAGCCGATGCCGCGCAGCACACTCCGCAGGCCCCCGCTTTCACTAAGGTGATGTACGGAAGTGAGTTGCTGTCCAACGGCGCTGCAATCAATTGGAACTCGAATGCGCTCGAGATCTCGATGGCGCTCCTGTCCTTCAAGAACATGCAGGAGGCAGGCATTCGTTACCGCCTGATCGGGCCCGGGCAGACCGGAGACTGGGAAGAGACCCGCGACCTTCTGATCCATTACCGGAACCTGCAGCCGGGCTCCTATCGCTTTGAGGTTGCGCAGGTCGATCAGACTGGCCGATCCGTCTCGCCAGTGGTTGCATTCGCTTTCAGGATTTTGCCGCGGTGGTGGCAGCTTACCTGGCTCCGGGTCGGCTTCGGCTTGCTCGTGCTGGTGATCGTCTTCTGGCTGTGGCGGAAACGCATCGGGCTTTTGCTGCGGCAGAAGAAGCAGCTCGAAGAGGCCGTTCAAATGCGCACCGTGGCCCTTGAAAAAGAAAAGGGCGAGTTGGTCCGCACCAAGGACCAGCTGCGCCACTTTGCCGAGCACGACGACCTGACCGGTCTGTGGAATCACCGCATCATTGTCGATCGGCTGCGGATCGAAGTGGACCGTTCTCGGCGCGAGGGGTTGCCGCTGAGCATCATCCTCGTCGACCTCGATTTCTTCAAGCGGATCAACGACACCTTCGGGCATCCGGCCGGCGACGAAGTGCTGAAGGAAGCCAGCAGCATCTTCCAGCACATGGTGCGCAGCTACGACTGGGTGGGGCGCTACGGTGGCGAGGAGTTCCTGCTTATCCTGCCGGGCTCCACATTCGCCCATGCTCGTCAACGCGCTGAGGAACTACGCCAGGCTCTGGAATCAGCCGATGTGCGCGACGGCGAGAAGAGGATCCCGATTACAGCCAGCTTCGGTGTGGCCTGCGGCTATCCGCGCAGTCACGAAGAGCTGATCCGCCGGGCCGATGAGGCGCTGTACGATGCCAAGGACAAGGGCCGCAACTGCGTCGTCGCCATCGAAATCGAGTCCCAGCGGCGCCCACATGCCGTTGGCGAGTCGCGCCAGCTGTAGCCGATCAGTCGCAGACCAGCGAATCGCTGGAATACGCACTCTCCAGGTCCATCGCTTCTTCCGCGGCTTCAGCCGCAGGAGCAGCAGCCTGCGCAGCAAAGAAGGCATCAACCTGCTCAAGCACCGCTGCGCCTGTCTTTGCATGGTAGATGGCAGCGCGCAGCTTGGCTCCGCCCGGAATCCCGTGCGTGAACCAACTGGCGAACTGCTTCATCTTTCCCGCGGTTTCGCCCATTCTGGCACCGCGAGGCAGCGCCTGGCTGGCTTCAGCCTCCGTGAGCAGCATCTGGAAGTAGCTGCGAATCATGCGGTAGCGATCGTCCGTAGTCGGGCGGTCGTACTGGCCGGTCGCGGTGTACTGCGCAATCTGGCGGAAGATCCACGGGTTCGCCGGGGCCGCGCGGCCAATCATCACCGCATCGCAGTTGGTCTTGGCCACCATCGCGGCCGCGTCCTCAGGCGTGCGGATATCGCCGTTGCCGATCACTGGAACGCCCACGGCGTCCTTCACCGCGGCAATCCACTCCCAGCGAGCCTGACCTGTGTAGGCCTGTTCGCGCGTGCGGGCGTGCAGCGCAACCGCACTCAGCCCTTCAGACTCGGCCATGCGCGCCAGCTCCACGCAGACGATCTGCGCGTCGTTCCACCCCAGGCGGAACTTGACGGTGAAGGGAATCGTGACGGCTTTGCGGACGGTGCGGAAGATCTCGCCGATCTTCGGCAGATCGCGCAGCAGTCCCGAGCCGCCATTGCACCCGACCACGCGCTTCGCCGGGCAACCCAGGTTCAGGTCTACCAGATCGAAGCCCGTGTCTTCGACGATCCGCGCAGCGTCGGCAAGCGTCTCGGCGTTTGAGCCGAAGAGCTGTGCGCCGATGGGGTGCTCATCGTCGTAGAAAGTGAGGTAACGCTTGCGCTTGGCCTCGCGCATACGCGAGAGCCCGTCCGCCGAGGTGAATTCGGTCATCAGCAGGCCGCAGCCAGACTGCGCGTTGGTGACGGCCGAGTCGATCTCTGCGTCCGTTGGCACTGCGGCAGAGGAGAACAGGCTGGCATGGCGAATGAAGCGGCGAAAGACCGTGTCGGTTACACCGGCCATGGGTGCCAGCACCGTTGCCGGAGTCACGGAGACAGGACCGATGCGCACCTCAGCAGGCACACGTACGCCCTCGGGCATCGCATGCTCATGCGGGTTGTCCCAGTCCTTCTGCACTGTGAATCCTCTGCGCGTCATACGGGCTACCTGAACAGCAGTGGGCCTCCGCCGCAGCGGAGGCCCACGTGAAACTCACCTTCCAACTGCCGGTTACTTCGCGGCAGCAGTGTCGGCCTTGGCATACTTGCGGCGGAAACGCTCAACGCGGCCGGCTGTGTCGACCAGGCGCTGCTTGCCGGTGAAGAACGGGTGGCAGACCGAGCAGATTTCGACGTGGATATCGCCGTTGTGGGTCGACCGGGTCTCAAAGTTGTTGCCGCAGGCGCAGACAACGCGGACTGCTGTGTAGTTCGGGTGGATCTTTTCCTTGGGCATCTCTCGACAAAACCTTTCCAACAGTACTTCTTATTGTATGTGGATTCGAGCCGGGGCGCAAACGATTCAGGCTCAACACGGGCTGGTGGACGGCGAGACCGTGCCAGTCCGGGCTAACCGCTACTGAGCCAGAGCCTTATCGATCGCCTTTTGTGCCAGCGGCGCCATCATCGCGTAGCCGGCAGGCAGGGGATGCACCCCATCCTTGCTCAGGTTCTCAGGCAGGCCATCGCGGCTGTCCTTCATGGCCGAGTGGTAATCCACGTAAAGAAAGCCCTTCCGCACCGCGTAGTCCTTGAGCCATGCATTGATGGCGTCGATCTTCGGCGCAGGCGTCAAGCCCGGCTGCCAGGGATAGTCGAACGCCGGCAGGATGGAGCAAAGGATCACCTTGATGCCGTTGGCCTGTGCCAGCTCGGCCATTGAGGCGAGGTTGCCTTCGATCTGCTCAGGCGTCTCCAGTCCGGTGTTGCCTGCAATGTCGTTGGTCCCAGCCAGAATGATCACTGCCTTCGGTTTCAGGTCGATCACGTCCTGCCGGAAGCGCACCAGCATCTGCGGCGTGGTCTGCCCGCTGATGCCGCGGTTCACATAGGGCTTGCCGGGAAAGGACTGGTCGAGGTGCCAGCCTTCCGTGATGGAGTCGCCCATGAAGACGACCCGTTGTTCGCCTGCGGCTGGAGCGCCCAGTTTCGCGTTGTCCTCCTTGAAACGTTCAAGCCACGGAAAGTCCGTCACCAATCGACGATCGTGGGTCCGCCAGTAGTCGTTGTCAGGATGTTGCACGGGCTGCGGAACGGCAGCCTGTTGCGCCAGTGCCTGTGCTGCCAGGGTGAGGGTCAGAAATGCTGCGGAAAGAACAGGACGGATCACGGATGTGTCTCCTTGGGAGCGGCTCGAACGCGCGAACTAATTATAGGGACGGTCGTTAGATGCGCGAGACTTCGCCCCGGACATTTTCCACATAAACCGCCGAAATGCACATCGCAGCGCGAAGCGCCTGCGTGCGCTAGGCTGGGAAGAGTCATGAGTACCTGCACGATTTGCGGCGGCATCGGCATTATCGAGGAACAGACAGACAAGGGCATCTGGATGTCGCGCCCGTGCGAGTGCCAGCAGATGGACCGCTACCACCGGCGGCTCTCAGTGGCCAGAATCCCCGAGCGCTACCGCCACTGCTCGCTCGAGTCCTATGATACGGACTTTGGAGGAGCCGACTCGTCACTCGGGAAGGCATTGATGACGGCGCGCAAGTTCGCCGAAACCTATCCGGTGGACACGGCGGGCAACGGCCTTCTGTTCGTCGGCACCGCCGGTTTGGGTAAGACGCACCTGGCCGTCGGCGTGCTGCAGCGGCTCGTGCAGGAGCGCGGCGTGCGCGGCCTCTTTTGCGACTATCGCGAGCTGCTCAAAAACATCCAGAACAGCTACAACTCCAGCGTGAACACTACCGAGCTCGAACTGCTTAAGCCCGTGTTCGACGCCGAGGTGCTGGTGCTCGACGATCTGGGCGCGCAGAAGCCCAACGAGTGGGTGTGGGACACCGTGGCGCTCATCCTGAACACGCGCTACAACAATCGGCAGTCGACGATCATCACCACGAACTACGCCGACCAGCCCGCGGGCGCCGGTGCACAGACCGAGGCCCAGCGTGCCTCGCGCGAGCAGACGCTGGGCGACCGTATCGGCGACCGTATGCGTTCCCGTCTGGCAGAGATGTGTGTGCGTGTGGAGATGGCGGGCAACGACTTCCGGCAAACGGTCAAGCGAGCCCGCTTCGGTTAGGCACAGCGTGCAGCGGGCTCCTGGTCGGCGATAGTGGTTCTACGAAGCGCGAAAGGACGCGATGCGGAAATCGGCTGAGATATTTGGACTGGTTGGGCTGATCGTTCTGATCTGGCAGACGTGGGCCGCACTGTGGGGCCCGAGCCATCTGCCTGACCGCGTACCGACCCACTTTGACGCCGCTGGTACGCCCAACGCGTGGGGCGCGCCGAATGGCATGTTGCTGCTGCCGGTGGTTGCCATCTTCGTGTACGTGTTGATCACGGTCGTGGCACGGTTTCCGCAGTCGTTCAACTACCCCGTGCGAGCCACCCCGCTCAATATCGATCGGCTGCGAAGCGTAACGCTGGACATGCTGGCCTGGGTCAAGGCGGAGATTGCCTGGCTGTTCGCTGTGCTGCAGTGGGCGTTTGTGCGCTCTGCAGTGATGGGCGACGGAAGCCTGTTTCCCAAAATCCTGCCCATATTTCTGGTGGTGATCTTCGGCACCCTGGGCGTCTACGTGTCGGCTCTCATCCGCGCCAGCCGGCATGGGGCATAGGCTAAAAGATCCAGACGCTGGCCAGCACCAGAAGAATCGCGGCTACCGTGAACGCCTGATAGACAGACTCGCCATCGCTGGCGGGCAGCGCATCCGAGAGAGCCTCGGCGGAATGATGGGGAGGTGGTTGCATGACGGCCTTCCTGAAGTGTGCAGGTGGTACATGAGTGATACGAGGCGCGGGCCAAGCCCGTTCCGCGTGATTCCGATGGCTTCCCCTGTCATGTGCGACGCAGAGGATTATGCTCTTCAGATGCCTTCCAGCGTGCCCCGGATGCAGTTTCCTTCTGTTATCGGCGCGGCCGTTCGGCGCTTCAGTGATTCACGCGCAGCTGATAGCAGCGGGCTTCGCCGGGCAGTGTAAAATTCGGGCGTGAGCACTGGACCGAATCTCAATCTGACGTTGCACGAAGAGAAACAGGAACGCAACTGGCTGCCTCTGGCCATTGCTGCCGGAGTGGTGGTTGTGGTTGCCGCGGTGGTGATTCTGAGCCTGCAGCACGGGCGTAAGGGCCCGGTGGTCACGCCCATCTCTGCCACGCCGGACGCCTACGCGGCCAGCCTGCCCGTCTCCGAGCTGGTCATGAGCGAGTCCGGCAACCTGGCCGGAAGCAAAATCACCTACGTCGACGGCGTGATCACGAACACCGGGGGCCGGACTGTTGGCGGAATCACTGTGCAGGTGCTCTTCCGCAACTACGCCAAAGAAGTGACGCAGAACGAGACCCAGCACATGCTGTGGATCCGGACCCGCGACCCCTACGTGGATACTGAGCCAGTCTCGGCGGCGCCCCTCGGC
>DATMUN010000650.1:0-2114 GCA_035563895.1 Occallatibacter sp.
TGGTTGTGGAGCCGCGCGCATAGACGCCGGGGCATACTGCCAGGGTGCCGTCGGCGTTGGTGGTTGCCACGCCGGCCAGGTTGCTGGCGGCGCCGCTGGTAAAGCACACGTTGGTGGCCGTGTACACGTGCGTGTAGCCGTACTGGAAGTCGATCGAGTACAGCTCGCTCGGCGTGATCGACGCGTTCAGGCCGAAGGCACGGTTGTAGTCCACGTGATTCAGCGGGCCCTCGTAGAGCGCCTCGCCGTCGGCTACGTCACCGGAGTTGTTGTTGGTATTGTTGTGGCGCTCAACATCGTTGTACGAGACCCCGAGCTTCGCCCAGGACGTGGGACGGAACCGGGAGTGCAAACGATACTGCTTGAACTGACGCGGGCTCACCGAAGTGAAGGCGTTGTCGGCGTAGGCGATCTCAACCGAGCCATTGATGTCCCAGTTGTTGGTCGGCCGATAGACGGCGTTGAAGACTCCGCCGTTCTGCGTAACGTCGACGTAGCCGTTGAACCCCTCGGTCGTTGCGTTCACGACCAAAGGCACGTTCTGAGGCAGCCCCTCGGTAAAACGCTGGGACTTGAAGCGGTAGGTCAGCGACATCATGAGGCGCGAGGTGGCATCCCAGCTCGCCGTTACATCGTTGCTGATCAGCTTCTGACCGTAGTAGTCATAGGCCGTACCCACAGTGGTGCCACCGGGAGCCGAGGCTGTTCCCGAGGTCAATGTGCCGGTGTAGTTCAGCGTCGCATTGCCTGTGGACGACAACGGAGTCAGCAGGGTTGTGGGCTGCTGGAAGGTTGCCTGGCCCGGCTGCTGCACCAAGTTGTAGCGCACCGTATCCGTGAGCGTAACCGCCTTGCCTGCCTGCCACGCGATGGCGTAGTCGGCCGCGAGGACATCGCGGTGGGCCTTGCCCGAACCAGTGATCGTCTTCGAGCGAACGGCGCCGGCTGTGGTGGAACCCACACCGAGGCCCTGCACGTTCTCGTAATAGGACGGCATGTTCATGTTGGCCCGCGTGTAGCTGATCTGTCCGTTCATCGCGATGTTCTTGATGCTCGAGCTCTGCAGGCGCAGCGTTTCGGTCGGTGTCAGGATGCGGGTCGGCTGCGTGCGGGTGTACCGCGTCACCACCGAGCAGGCCGCATTGATGATCGGCCGCGTTCCGCCCGTCGCGTTCGGCGAGAGGAGAGTGTAGTTGCTGGAGCTGGTGTAGGCCGATCCCATGCTCGCCGTGTTGCAGGCGGAGATGCCATAGGCGGTCTGGCTGTCCCAGTTGCCCAGGTAAACAGGGGTCCCGTCGGCTTCCTGCACCAGGTTACCCTTGGGATTCAGCGTGAAGTAGGAGTCTCCCTTGTAGTGAGTCACCTGCTCGACAAACTCAATCGTGGTGCGCTCGACCGGCTTCCAGATGATCGAGCCGCGGAAGTCGTCGGTGCTGTTGCGCTGGTACTGCTGCAGCAGAGCGTCATAGGTCAGGATCGAGTAGCTCGGGCTGAGCGTCGGTCCCTGGAAGATGTTCTGCGAGTAGCCGGCCGTGAAGCTGAACTTCTCGAGCGGCAGGATCCGTACATCCGTGTCCGTCATACGGCGAACGGTGTTGAAGGTCTCAGCCGACTGGTTCACCCGCGGCCATACCAGGCTGCCCGTGGGCGCCGTGGAAGGTCCGATGGGAATGGACCGGCCGTCGGCGATATTCGGGTTGCCCAGCAGGTCGTAGTCGAAATACTGACGATTGCGGCGGAACAGTCCCGAAAAGTCATACAGCTTGCCCTTCGCGAAGTTCAGCTTGGCAAAGTCGTACGGATCGCCGCCGAAACCTGCGTCGGAGGCGCTGAGCGAATCGACCCAGGTGTGCTTGTTGCCCGGCAGGGCGTGCATCTCGAAGGTATGCCCGAGAACGCGCGGACCGGACTGCTGATTGACCATCGTGCTGTACATGGCCTGGCTGCCGGTGATGCTTGAGGCATGCCCGCCCACATCGATTGTCTGGTGGCTGGAATATCCTTCGGGCACGGTGACTCGTGCCAGGGGTTCCTGGTTGGCACCAGCCGCTGTGGGCGCCTGGGCTACAGCAGTCCCAGCGGCCAGCAGCAGGGCCAGCCCTGCAACGCCTCCA
>DATMUN010000651.1:0-3531 GCA_035563895.1 Occallatibacter sp.
CTAAGTCCGCCAGGAAGCCGTATCGGCTCCTGGGTGATGCATGGCTGGCACAGCATCGGCAGGACACATCCCTCGTCGCCCAACACGCTCGCCGCCTGATCCATGATGCCGCATGCAGACCCGGCGAGGACGTTCTCGACCCACTGGCAAGCCTCAGCCAGCGCGATGCCGCTGAGATCAACTCCGTAGGCCGATGCTACGGATTTCATCACTGCAACTTCTACAGCAGCGGATGAGCTGACGCCTTTGTTCAGCGGTACGTTTGACTCGATGTAGATGTGGACGCCGGATCGGACTTGATCTGGATAACGCTGACGCAACAGATAAATCGCGCCCAGAACATAGGCTGTCCATCCCGCATGCGGATCGGCTTTTGCCATTTGCCGCACTGCATCTTCATTGGCAAATTGAGCCAGCTCATACGTGACGCGCTCGGTCCAGCCCTCGTCTTTCATCTGCGGATTCCAGAAGGCCACCTTCTGGTCGGTGCGCAGCTGTGCAGCTGCCCGGGTGGCCTCGGCGATCGTGCTCTCAAAGACGAAGCCGCCTGTGTAGTCCACGTTGCCGCCCATGAGGTCCAGCCTGCCGGGCGCGCGGCTCACGTGAATCGCGCGCTCGCGGGCAAAGAACTGGCCCGGACCGCGTAGAGCAGCAACCGTTTGCTCGAAGCCGCTCATGCCAACTCCCGAATGCTATCGATTACGTACTGCACGGTGTCGTTCGTCATGCGCGGATGAATGGGCAGGCTTACGTACTGATGGAACAGCTTCTCTGCGATCGGGCACTCACCGTCGCCGTGGCCGAGCTTGCGGTACGCCGTTGTGAGGTGAATCGGCATGTAGTGCGACCACACCTTGATCTTCTTTTCGGTGTACATCGCCCACATGAAGTCGTCCTTCGATTTGGCGAAACTGTCCTCGAGCAGAATGCAATAGACGTGATACGCCGAATCGTTCCAGGGTTCGACATGCGGAAGCCGTAGCCCGGGAATTCCCTTCAGCCCTTCGGTGTAAAGCTGCGCAATCTCGACACGTCGTGCGTTGAACTCCGCGAGTTTTTTCAACTGCTCCAGCCCCACGGCAGCTTGGGCATCGGTCATGCGGTAGTTGAAACCAATGTCGTCGAAGTCGAGATACCAATACTGCTTTCCCATCGGCCGAGCTGCATCGTCCATTGCCAGATACTTGCCCTTGGGGTCGTATGAGCGGCAGCAGAGCGAGCGATACGACAGCATGCGTTCGTAAAGCGCATGGTTGTTGGTTGTAATCATGCCACCTTCGCCCAGAGTGACCATGTTCTTTTGCTGATGAAAGCTGAAAACGGCCATGTCGCCCAGCGCGCCTGCGGGACGGCCCTTATAGCTCGCGCCTGCTGCGTGCGCCGCATCCTCCACCACGAAGATGCCGCGGGGCTTCGCCAGTTCGTTCAATGCATCCATCTCAGCGCACTGGCCGAACAGATGCACCGGCATAATGGCCTTGGTGCGCGTCGTGATCTTCTCTGCCACCTTCGCGGGGTCAAGATTCAGCGTGAGCGGATCCACGTCGGCAAAGATCACCTTTGCGCCGAGCACGGCCGCGGCATTCGCCGTGGCGATCCAGCTTATCGGTGTTGTGATGACCTCGTCGCCGGACCCCACGCCCGCGGCGATCATGGTCAATTGCAGGCCCGTAGTGCCTGACGTACATGCCAGGCCATACTTCGCGCCACAGTACTGCGCAAACTTCTCTTCAAACTCCTTCACGCGCGGTCCGCAGGATGGGGCGTTTGCACCCAACACCTCCAACAGAGCCTGCTGTTCTTCATCGCCGTAGCGAGACCCATGTCCGAACTCCAACTCAAGTACTGCCTTGGGCAAACTCATGCAAAGCACCTTTCAATCACATTGGCTGTGGAACCACACTCTATGCCACATTCACGTCGAATTTTGTCAGTAAGTAAGAAGTGATCCGCACCGCGCGGCGCTCGTCCCGGAGGTGGCTCTCCCTGGGCATGCACCAGGCTGGCCGGCACGCCGGCACGTGCGGCGAGTTGCAAACCCAGCTCATAGCGCGATGCGCTGTCGCTCGCTCCAACGTGATACACCCCATGCACTGCCGCGTCGCCCGGCTTAAGAAGCCGCGCTATGACCGCAGCCAGTGTGCCCGCGTCGATCGGATTACGCACCTCACTTGTTGGAAATGCCACTGGATGTCCTTGCTTCCAACGTGCCATGACCCGGTCGAGCATCGCGTTCGTATCTCTCTTGCCTGCGAATCCCAAAACAAGCGCGAAACGCAGGATGATCGCCGACGGCGTGAGCGCCGATACCGCTTGTTCTGCCTGAGCCTTCGACTTCCCATACACGCTCAGCGGCGCGATCGGGTCTTCCTCTCGGTACCCGTGCCGCGAGCCGTCGAATACAGCGGCTGTCGAAGTAAAGAGCAGCCTTGCGCCAGCGCGCGCGCATGCGTTCGCCACGTTTTCAGCACCTGTTGCATTCACAGCGAAAGCCATCTCCGGTGCAGCTTCGCATTTGTCGATGTCGGAGATGGCGGCCAACAGCAATACAGCCTGCGGTCGAACGTGACGAAAGACCTGATCGACACTCGCCGCCGATGCGATGTTGATTTCATGGATGCCGCTCTCAGGAAGAGCCAGGCGACCCGCATACGTTACGTCAAAGGTCCCACCAGCCGCAACAGCCTTACGTACATGGGCCCCAATAAAGCCACCTGCCCCGATGACAAGCAACTTCGGTCGATCCGTCACAGCCACGTTCTCCACATTTCTTTTCGCCAGGCACAGAATCCAGGTGCGCTCAAGCGGTCAAACGACATCGAGTAAAAATAGGGCAGCCTGATCCCGAGTGACCTGGCTGCCCCCGCTCCTCAAAACGTGTATCTGAGGGCAAATTGCATACGCCTGTTGTCTACGGCAGTCGACGACACCTGCCCTTCAGCAGAGTCGCCAACCACCGCATCCGGTGCACTGAAGTTCGGATGGTTGAAGGTGTTGAACACATCCACACGCAACTCGAGTTGGTGCTGCTCAGTGAAGTTGAATGTCTTCGAGAGAGACGAGTCGAGCTGCTGCTCGCCATCGGTATAGAGTGGGTTGATGCCCGATGTTCCGTATGTTGCCTGAGTGGTGTGCACAATGAACGCACTTGTATCGAACCACTGATTCACTGTGGGATGGTTCAGTTTGCCACTGCCCACGCGGTCGGGGCGGTTGTTCTGTCCGTTGTTCAACGACGACGAATCATTGTCAGTGACATCGAAGCGAACGCCGCTGCGAATATGCACGAGTGCCGCGTAGTCCCATCCACCAAGGAATGTATCCACCAGCCGCGAAGAGTGCGACAGATAGCGACGCCCACGCCCGACAGGAAGATTTGCCCGAAGCTGTGCGTTAACAATGTGCGGAATGTCTTCCTGCGTGGGGCCGTAGTACTGGTTGATATTGTTCTGGTCCAGGTTGTTGCCGTTTGCAAAGCTTCGTCCATGCGCATAGCTGGCATTCGCATATAGGCTCTTGCCCAGGTTCGCG
>DATMUN010000652.1:0-2575 GCA_035563895.1 Occallatibacter sp.
CCCGCAACTATGAAAATTATCAGGTGAAAACAGGTGTCAAACCAGTACCGTCCGGTTAACTTGAGAGGTATTGGTCAGGAAGCCAATGGCGGCGGGGCTTTTCGGGTGACAAAGGGCGTCTCCGACTTGAATCGGAAATGGCGGTTTGCACAAGCGTTCCGGGTGTCGCCACCCCGGAGTCGCCATGTACCTCGGCAAGACCCTGTTTGCGCAGATCATGGACTTCCTGCCGTGGAAGACCTTCCATCGCATCGTCGATCGATACAGCGGCGATTACCGGACGCGCAGCCTCAGTTGCGCCGAGCAGTTTCGCGTCATGGCCTTTGCGCAACTGACCTACCGCGAAAGCTTGCGCGATATCGAAGTGTGTCTGGCGGCTCAAGCCGGTAAGCTTTACCACATGGGCATTGGCGCGGCAGTCGCTCGCTCGACGCTGGCCGATGCCAACGAGTCGCGCGACTGGCGCATCTACTTCGAGTTGGCTCAACGCCTGATCATCAAGGCCCGCGCGCTCTACGTCGACGAGGACTTCGGCGTAGAACTGGCTAATACCGTGTATGCCCTCGATGCCACGACCATCGATCTGTGCCTGTCGATGTTCCCGTGGGCGCCGTTTCGCTCCACCAAGGCGGCCGTGAAGTTGCACACGCTGCTCGATCTCCGGGGATCGATCCCCACCTTCATCCACATCTCCGACGGCAAGATGCACGACGTCAATGTGCTGGACCTGCTGCTTATCGAGGCCGGTGCCTTCTACATCATGGATCGGGGTTACCTGGACTTCGAGCGGCTCTATGCGCTCGATCAGGTGGGAGGCTTCTTCGTCACCCGCGCCAAGCAAAACCTCGATGCACGGCGCTTGTATTCGGCGCCGGTGGATCGCGACACGGGACTCATCTGCGACCAGACCATCGCCCTTAACGGCTTCTATGCCGCCAAGCACTACCCAGGCCAACTGCGACGCATCCGCTATCGCGATCCCGAGACCGGCAAGAACCTGGTGTTCCTGACCAACCAGTTTGCCTTGCCAGCACCGACCATCTGCGCCCTGTACCGGTGCCGATGGCAGGTGGAACTGTTCTTCAAGTGGATCAAGCAGCACCTGCGCATCAAGCGCTTCTACGGCACCTCCGAGAACGCTGTGCGGACGCAAATTTGGATCGCTATCAGCGTCTATATCCTGGTGGCGATCATCAAGAAGCAACTTCGATTGGACGTATCCCTGCATGCGCTGCTACAGATATTGTCGTTGACGCTCTTCGAGAAATTACCACTGAAACAAGCTGTTGCCAGCGTAGAGCCATTCCCAAACAACCAAACATTTCATAGTCAACTGAATCTATTCGAGTTTTAACCGGACACTACTGAGTACGGTACTATTTTTATATGCGTAGAGACGTAGCAGTCAGCCAAGAACTGTTTGGTTGTCAGAGCTAGAGCATGTTCCGCCCGAGCTGAATCGGCAGGATTCTCACGGCGTTCTGGATAGGAGATTCTACCGGCATTGATTCGCCTTTGGGAGGGGGAAGATGCCGGCTGCCTATTCTACTGATATTCGAGGTCGGGTGATCGCGAGTGTGGAGAGTGGGTCCTCGCGACGCGAGGCAGCGGAGGAGTTTGATGTCAGTCCGAGCTCCGCGATCAAATGGCTTGCGACTTACCGAACGACTGGAAGCTGGGCGGCCAAGCCGCGGGGCGGGAGCACCTCACCACTGGAGAAGCACGCGAACTGTTTGCTGACGCTGATTGAGAGGCAGTCGGATTTGACGCTGGACGAGGTGGTTTGTGTGCTGCGAAAGCAAGGAATTCGCAGTAGTCGCACTTCGGTGTGGCGCTTCTTCAAGCGGCACAACATCACGTTCAAAAAAAACCCTGCACGCGGCGGAGCAGCAACGCACCGACGTAGCACGGGCGCGTCGGCGCTGGATGCGAGCACAGGGCATGTTTGACCCAGCTCACCTGGTGTTTCTTGATGAGACCGCCGCCAATACGAAAATGATGCGGGTGGGCGGCCGTTGCCTGCGCGGCGAGAGGTTGATCGGCCAGGTTCCGCACGGCCACTGGAAAACGATAACCTTCGTCGGCGCTTTACGCTGCAAGGGAATGACAGCGCCATATGTAATTGACGGGGCTATGAAGGGAAAGACGTTCCTCGATTATGTGGAGCACCACTTGGCTCCAACTCTGCGGCGTAACGACACCGTGGTCATGGACAACCTTCCGGCACACAAGGCAGCAGGCGTGCGCGAAGCGATTGAAGCGCGTGGCGCCGTCCTTCGTTATCTGCCGCAATATTCCCCGGATTTGAACCCGATCGAAATGCCGTTTAGCAAGCTCAAGGCCTATCTGCGTAAGATGGCGGAGCGGACAATTCCTCGCCTGCGCCGCCGGATCAGAACGTTCGCGCGTAATCTCACCGCTCGCGAGGCCAAGAATTATTTTAGGCACGCAGGCTATGCCTGAAATCGAGCGGAATCTGCTCTAGCTTTGCTCGCGTGCGACCGCGCGCTCCGCCACCGCCGCGGCCTTCTCCGGCGCAACCCCGATCGCACGGAGAATGCCGGCAACGACAGCA
>DATMUN010000653.1:0-3211 GCA_035563895.1 Occallatibacter sp.
ACTGCCTCCGCCAGTCCTCTATCAACGCACCAAAGATGCGGTGATACAGCGGCGCCCTTTCCAGCGCGCTGTTGCTTTCTCCCTGGTACCAGATCACTCCCCGAATCGGCAGAGGCGTCAGTGGTGCAATCATGCCATTCCACAGCAACCCAGGGCCCCATGAATCCAACGGAGGGTGCCACGGAAACTGCGGCACCGTCTTACCCGCAGCTTTCGCATCGGCGATCTGTTTCTGCTCATACTTCACTTCGCGCTCAGCCTTCGCACCGCGGTCCGTCATCTTGCCCCGCGAAACAAACAGAGGCATCAACGCTGCGTCCTCGCCAATCGCTTCCAGCCGCAGCCACGACTCCGCCACCGTCCCGCCCCACGTTGCGTCAATCACACCCACCGGAACATGCTTGTGCTGCTCCAGGTCGCGCGCAAAGTACCACGCCACAGCCGAAAACGACTTTGCCGTCTCCGGTGAAGAGGCCGCCCAGCCATCCGTCTCCACGTCCTCCTCGGCAAACTGCGACGACCGCTTCTTCACAATCATCAGCCGGATCTGGTTGTTCCCCGCTTTCGGCAAATCCTCCGCCGCGGTTGCAGCGCGGTTCAACTCGAACTCCATATTCGACTGCCCTGAAGCCACCCACACATCACCTACGAGGATGTCCGTGAATTCGAGCGGAGCCTCCGCATGCGCCCCGGGCTCGGTTCCCTGCACCTTCAGTGCAAAAGGCCCGCCCGCAGTACCCGGAGCCAGATACACGCTCCAATCCCCCGTGCCGCTCGCAAGAGTGCTGCGCGTCTCTCCGCGAAAGCTCACCTCCACCTTCTCGCCCGGCGTAGCCACGCCCCACACATGCACGGGCAGTCCTCTCTGCATCACCATGTGGCTGCCAATGACTTTCGGTACGGAAATTTCAGCCTGGAGCGAAACCGGCAGAATCAGGAGAGTTAACCAAAGTGCGCGCAATCTCATAGCGTTATCTCAAACCCCATTAATGCAATCGTTTAGAAAACAACACTCCAAACCTTGAATGGCTCGAAGAAAGAACGTTAACAGAGTCAGGTCTGCAGTGTCAGGCCACCTGTCTCACGTTTCGCGGTACAGATGCACAACTTTTTCTGCCAGAATAGTGTCAAAGCTAATAAATGTCTGCCATCGTTCCCTCTTTGTCCGTGTGGCAGATATTGCGCTTTTCGTTGCGCTCCCGCGCCGCGTTGGCTTTGGTATCAGGTCGCCATTGCTGGTAATCGTTCACGCCAACCCCACGTACGATTCTGGCCCACACAACTGCCGTCAAAGAAGATGTCTATGCGTGACCGACTCACAAGGACATTAGCGCTCATGGCACTGTTGCTCTTCCTGGCGGCGGGCCAGCGGCTTCACGCGCAGGCGGCCTTGCTCATGGAGGAGCCCTACGGCTTCTTCGGTACCCTGAACCCCACAGGCCACACCGCCATCTACTTCGAAAACATCTGCGCGGACACCCCCGTCCAGCTGCGTCACTGCCGACCCGGCGAGCCAGGAGCCGTCATCGCTCGCTACTCCGGCATCGCTAACAAAGACTGGATCGCCATCCCGCTCGTTCCCTATCTCTATGCAGTCGAGCAACCCAACTCTGTTCCGGTGCGCGTTGATCGCACCATGGTCGACCGCCTGCGCGACAAGTACCACGAGGAGCATCTGCTCTCTCTCGGTACCGAAGTTCCGCACGGCGGCTTTCTCCACGGCGGTTGGACCGAGCTCATCGGAGTCTCCTACGAGCGACGCATCTACGCATTCCGCTTCAACACCACGCGCGCGCAAGACGACGCAATCATCGCGCGCCTCAATGCTGACGAAAATCAGACCGACTTCGATCTGCTCTACGACAACTGCTCTGACTTCGCGCGTGTCTTGCTGAATCAGTACTTCCCCGGCACCTTCAAGCGCAGCATCTTTCCCGATGCAGGCATGACCACGCCCAAACAAATCACTTTCAAGCTCAAGCGCTATGCGCGCAAGCACCCCGAGACCAATCTGCAAGTCTTCGAAATTCCGCAGATCCCCGGCTATCGCCACCACAGCCACGCCAACAAGAGTGTTGCTGAGTCGCTGATCACTACCGGCTATGCCGTGCCCATCGCTATTCTCAACCCCTATCTCGCCGGTGGTCTTTTTGTTGATTACCTTATTCGCGGCCACTATAACCTGGTCCCCAAAAACCGCACGGTCCTAGGCCCCGATACGCTCGAAGCGTTGACATCGCCGCCCATGCCCGAGGAAAATCCCGTTAGCGCGGGCATTCTGGCCACTCGCGCCGCAGCCACACCAGCCCCTGAACAAGCAGCTCCGGCGTCTGCTGCCACTCCCGGCCTCAGAGAGGTTTCCACCGAACATGGCGCAGACATCCCAAAGTTTTAAGAACCACGCCAGCTTCGATCCGCTCTTTCACGTCGTACTGTTCGGAGTTCTTGTAGTCAACCTCGTAGCAGCGATCGTCTTCTCCGTATTGCATCCCAGCTTCTGGTCCATCTGGATCGCCATTCTTTCTGTTGCCGCCTTCATCGCACTCTTCCGAATGCGCCAGTACCCTCTCAAGGTGCAAGACCGTGTCATACGCCTTGAAGAGCGCCTTCGTCTTCAAGCTCTCGCCCCTGCCGAGTGGCACGCACAGATCTACCGCCTTACAGAAGATCAGCTCATCGGTCTTCGCTTCGCCAGTAACGACGAGGTCATAGAACTCGCCAAGCAAACTCTGGAACACAATCTCAATCGCAAGCAGATCAAGGAGCGCATCCGCGATTGGCGTGCCGACGAGTGGCGTATCTAGCGCAACATGTCCCGCAAGGCAAAAATGGCGCACTGCATATGCAGTGCGCCATTTTTATTGAGCCTCCGTTATTCGCCGCGCTTGTCTTTTGTCTTCGCTGCAGCCTCCGCCTCTGCAATCGTCTCCGTGTCCAGCTCGTGCTCGTGCTTGTAGTGGTCCAGCGGCATCTTGCCATCCCACCACGCGCCGTTCATCGGGTACACATCTGGGTCAAAGATCACTTGGTAGAAGTGCCACACCAGGATCGCGAGTGTCGCCAGAATCGCCTCGTAATAGTGGATCGCAGTCGCCACATCCACCCACCAGCGCGCCAGCAGATCGCCCACCGTCACCTTGGCCCAGAGCATCACGCCCGTCAGCCCCATCAGAGCCGTGCCCCATACCAGTGCCCAGTACTCCGCCTTTTC
>DATMUN010000654.1:0-2564 GCA_035563895.1 Occallatibacter sp.
GTCTTCTTGTCCGCCCACCCGAAGCGCGGAATGTAATCCTGCCCCGCCTCGATCGGAAACTTCATCCACACCGGCTTGCTCGCAAACGTCCCCGCCACACCCACACGCACCGCCGGATTCGCATCGCCCGCACTCGGATATCGCTGCATCTCCACCCGCGCATGCGTCTCCAGCCAATCCGTCAGCGGATACAGCGGCACATCCGTCTCGTTCATCTGCAAGAACGCCAGCCGCTTCGAGTCCGGCGACCAGAAGTAGTTGCTGCGCACGTCCAGCTCTTCTTCGTAGACCCAGTCCACCTCGCCGTTGAATGTGCTCTCATTCGGCGCCGAGCCCACCGCCATCATCGGCGTCCCAACCGTCTTCAGCGGAATCACTGCCAGCCCGTGTCCGCGCACAAACGAGATGTTCTCGCCATTCGGGGAGAACTTCGGATCGCTCCCCGAAGCCTGCCCGCTCGCGCCCACTTCCAGTCCCGTCCCGTTCGTCAGGTCATACATCCACAGCCGCCCGTTCGCGTCGAACAACAGGTGCTTCGAGTCCGGCGCCCAGATGTAGCTCGCCATGCCGTAGCGGCTGCGATGATCCTTGTCCTGTTCCGTGCCCGTGCTGCCCAGAATCGCCGCGATCTTCCCCCGCCCGATCATCACATGCGGCTTGCCCGAGCCCGGGTCGATGTCCACCAGCTCGCCGCCGTCCAGATACGTCAGGTGCTTGCCGTCCGGCGACCACTGCAGGTCCTCCGGAGGTTTGCCAATCAGCGGCCCATGCCCGTAAATCTTCTCCACCGTCAGCGGAATCGCCGGTGCCTGCGCCTCTATCGGCATCGCCAGAGCAGAGAACACAGCAGGCACAGCAACAGTCCAGGCAAAAGCACGCGTCAGCATGGGGGCCCTCCAGAAGGCAGTCAATCCCCGCTGCTCATACCACACAACATCACACTGCAGACGCGGGGTTCCGTTTGAAGTCTAAACCACCACAACTCCCATCAAGCCGTTCCCTAGGCCCTCGTCCCTGTTCACTGCGCACTGTTCACCGTCCACCGTCCTGCGGTATCTTCCCGTCATGCACTGGGCCACTCCCGCAGAACGCCGCAAACTCGGCCAGGCGCGCCGCAAGCAGATCGGCCGCCAGCATCACCACGAGCTCCGTCCCAAAGCCCGCACCGCCTCCGCCCTCGAAATCCTCACGCGCGTCGAGCGTGGCCGCGTGCCCGCGCTCCTGCGTCTCAAGCATCAGCTCATGGCAGCGTCACCCTTCGCCTACTTCCGCGGAGCCGCGCCCGTCATGGCCGCCGACCTCGCCTCCCTGCCCTCCACCGGCCTCGTCGCCCAGCTCTGCGGAGACGCCCACGTCCGCAATCTCGGCGCCTTCGCCGCGCCCGACGGCCGCCTCGTCTTCGACATCAACGACTTCGACGAAACCATCCGCGGACCCTTCGAGTGGGACTTGAAGCGCATGGCCGCCTCGCTCGTCCTCGCCGGTCGCGAGTCCGGCCACAAAGAAGCCTCCGCGCAAGACGCCGTCTTCCACTGCATCGAGCGCTATTCCGCCCAGATGCGCGCCCTCGCCAAGATGCCGCTCATCGAGGCCTCGCGCTTCGCCGTCCATCGCCTCGGCTCCATCGAGCCCGTCCACGACGCCCTCCTCAAAGCCGAACGCGCCACACCGCAGCACACCCTCGAGCAGCTCACCGAGCCCGGCCCAAAATCGAGTGGCAACGGCCCTCGCTTCCGCGAGCAGCCCCCCATGCTCACCCGCGTCTCCCGCGCACAAGCCGCCAAAGTCCTCGCCGCGCTCGAGCCCTACCGCACCACCCTCGAGCCGCAACGCCAACATCTGCTCTCGCTCTACCGCCCTGTCGATATCGCCTTCAAAGTCGTCGGCACCGGCTCCGTCGGCCTGCGAGACTACTGCATCTACTTCGAAGGCAACGGCGCTGCCGACCCGCTCTTCCTGCAGATGAAAGAGGAAGCGACCTCCTGTTGGGCGCCCTATCTACCCGACGCCCATCCCGTCGCGCACAACGGCCAGCGCGTCGTCGAGGGCCAGCGCGCCATGCAGGTCCAGTCCGACCCCTTCCTCGGCTACACCCGCATGGATGGCCGCGACTACCTCGTCCGCCAGCTCAACGACCACAAGGGCTCCATCGACCTCGCCGACTTCGTCAACGGCGGCCTGCTGGCATTCGCTGAGATCTCCGGTGAACTCCTCGCCCGCGGCCACGCCCGCTCCAGCGACCCCGCCATCCTCGCCGGCTACCTCGGCTCCGGAGATGGCTTCGCCGAGTCCCTGGCGCACTTCGGCTCCGCCTACGCCGACCAGACCGAGAAAGACCACGCCGCCCTCTGCCGCACCGTAAAGGTCAAAGCCAAACCATGATCCAACTCACCCGCCGCCTCTTCGCGCAAACCGTCGCCGCCACCGCAGCCGCGTCCCTGCTACCCGCGACAGCATCCGCAGCCACCACTGCGGAGCCGCCCTTCCCGCTCTCCGTCATGCTCTGGACCGTCTACCGCGACCTGCCCTTTGAAGAGCGCCTCGCCCGCATAGCAGAAGCCGGA
>DATMUN010000655.1:0-8994 GCA_035563895.1 Occallatibacter sp.
TCGTACTTTCCCCGGTCCCCAAAAGCCAGGGACCGGGGGCACCCGTTTCGTGCTTGGTGTGCTGCTGGCTTTATCGCTTTCCCGGGTCCGAAAACACGGACCCGGGGCACCCATACTTTTATCTGGAACGAACTTCCTTAGACGAGTTCATTGTTGGCCTCGGCTATTTGAATTCGGCGGGGGCCATGGGGTGGGGTGCGGTTACGTTGTCGGCGAGTTCTTCGCCTGCGGCTTCCATGGTCTTGCCGCGGATGGCGCTGGTTACGGCGGCGTCCATCATGAGCTCGGCGAGGTGTTGCGTGGTGCGGTCGAGGGCGAGTGTGGCTTCGCGGATGGAGTTGGTGTCTTCGCCTGCGTTGACGGAGGCGAGGTGGTCGCGGGCGGCATCGATGGCGGATTGCTCCTCGCCGGTGAGGTGCGACCAGGCGGGGTTGGAGCGGGCTTGCGCGACCTTGGCGAGGATGGACTCGGCTTCGTTGCGTGCTTCGATGAGGAGGCGCTTGGCGAAGTCCTCTTCGGCGTGGTCGAAGGAGTCGAGGATCATGGTCTCGACCTGCTCGTCGGTGAGGCCGTAGGTGGGTTTGACTTCGATTTCGGCGGCCTTGCCGGAGCGCTGCTCGCGCGCGGAGACGTGAAGGATGCCGTCGGCGTCGATGAGGAACTTGACCTCGATGCGCGGGAGTCCGGCGCTCATGGGCGGGATGCCTTTGAGGTCGAAGCGCGCGAGAGAGCGGCAGTCGGCGGCAAGCTCGCGCTCGCCCTGCACGACGTGGATGGCGACGTTGGTCTGGCCGTCGACGCCGGTGGTGAAGTGCTCGGTGGCGGAGGCGGGGATGGTGGAGTTGCGCAGGATGATGCGCGCGACTACGCCGCCGAGGGCCTCGATGCCGAGGGAGAGAGGCGTGACGTCGAGAAGAAGGAGCTCTTCGGTGGTCTGCGAAGAACCGGCGAGGATGCTGGCCTGCACGGCGGCGCCGAGGGCGACGACTTCGTCGGGGTTGAGATCGGTGTGGGGCTTTTTGCCGCGCGCGCTGAGATGGAAGAGCGAGTCGACGAGCGCGCGGACGGCGGGGATGCGGGTGGAGCCGCCGACGAGGACGACTTCGTCGATCTGCTCTTGGGTGATGCCGGCGTCGGTCATGGCCTGCTTGCAGGGGCCAGCGGTGCGCTCGAGGATGGGCTCGATGAGCTGCTCGTAGACGTCGCGGGGAATTTCGCGCTGATAGCGGTCGCCATTGGGCAGTTCGATGTCGAACTGCGCGGATTGGTCGGCGGAGAGTCGGATCTTGGCGTCGATGGCGGCCTTGCGGATGGCTTGCACGGCGCTGGGGTGTTGACGCAGGTCGATGCCGTGCTCGGCGTGAATCTCGTCGAGGGCGATGGCGAGGAGGAGGTTGTCGATGTCGTCGCCACCGAGGTGGGTATCGCCGTTGGTGGACTGGACCTCAAAGATGCCGTCGTTGAGCTTGAGGATGGAGATATCGAAGGTGCCGCCGCCGAGGTCGTAGACGGCGATGGTGCCGGTCTTGGCGCGGTCGAGTCCGTAGGCGAGCGCTGCGGCGGTGGGCTCGTTGACGAGGCGGAGGACTTCGAGGCCTGCCATGCGGCCTGCGTCCTTGGTGGCCTGGCGCTGCGCGTCGTTGAAGTAGGCGGGCACGGTGATGACGGCCTGGGTGACGGGCTCGCCGAAGAAGCGCTCGGCGTTGCGCTTGAGCTGGCGGAGGACGTAGGCGGATATCTCGGGTGGGGTAAAGCGCATTTCGCCGAGCTGGATGCGGGGGACCTCGCCCTCCTGCACGTCGCTGGCGAGATGGAAGGGGAAGAAGCTGAGTTCGCGCTGCACCTCGGAGAGGCCGCGGCCCATGAGGCGCTTGACGGAGTAGACAACACGCTCGGGGGTTTCGATGAGGGAGCGGCGGGCGCTGTTGCCCACGGTGACGGTAGGGCGGCCGCCTTCCTGCATCGGATCGAGCGCGACGACGGACGGCACGAGGTTGGAGCCGTCGACGCCGGGAATGACTACGGGCGCATCGCCCTGCATGTATGCGACGAGGGAGTTGGTGGTTCCCAGGTCGATGCCAACTACGCGGCCTTCAGACATTGTGTGTACTTACGCTCCCAGGGTTTCAGTGACGTCGCGGACGAGATTGGCGAGATAGCGGCGGCGATCGAGGAGGGCCACCATGGTCTTCTGCGCGTTGGCGCGAATGCCTGTGTCGCCGGAGTCCCACGCGGTCCACTGTTCGCGCAGGTCTGAGTCTACGTCGTCCATGAGGCCGTCGAATTTGGTTTTCGCCGCGGTGAGCGACTGCTGCAGATGGGGATCGTTTTCGCCAGCCTGACGGGCGGCACGCATCTCCTCGAGCTGCATGTTGAGTTCGAAGACTTCTTCGAGCAGGTCGACGGGGACGCGGGAGGGATCGGTGCGGCCTGCGCCGGCGGTCTTGCCTGCGTGCTCTTCGCCGATCTCCGCGCCGGAGAGCTTGAGCAGATACTCGGTGCGGCGGATGGGGTCCTTCAGCGTGCGGTAGGCGTCGTTGAGGAGCGCGGTGTCGGCGAGGCTCCACTCGCGCTCACTGTCGGTGGCGCGGGCATAGCGGTCGGGGTGGAGCTTGCGGCTGAGCTTGTGGAACTGGTGCTCGAGCATGCCGAGGTCGAGCTCGAGGCGCGGCTCAAGGCCGAAGACGGAGAAAAAATTGCCCCCGGAGGGGGGCTGGATCTTGCTGCAATGCGGACAAAAGAGCGTGGATGACTGGTGCGAGACCGAACACGACCAGCAGGAGACGGGAACGGCAGAATCGAGGACGTTCAACATGAGAGCCAATCCTTATACGACTGCTATGCCGAGAACGAAGAGCCGCAGCCGCAGGAGCGCGAGGAGTTCGGATTGATGAAATTGAATCCCTGGCGCATGAGGGTCTCTTCGTAGTCGAGCGTCATGCCGTGGAGATAGAGGAACGACTTGGGATCGACGAAGACGCGGACGCCGTCGAAGTCGTAGATGCGGTCGCGCTCGCGCGGCTGGGTGTCGAACTTGATGGAGTAAGACAGGCCGGAGCAACCGCCGCCGAGCACGCCGAGACGCAGGCCGCCTTCGGTGGGCGAGATGCCTTCCTTGGCCATGGCAATGCGGATGCGGGCGATGGCCTTGGGGGTTACGGCGAGGCCCTTAGCCGGAACCTGCGGTGCGGCGGACTGCGGCTGCGCCGCGATGGCGCCGGTGGCAGGTTTGGATTCGATGCTGACCATGTTCGACATGACGGTTCTTCTTTCTTGCTCGGCCTTTGGGTTCTACGTTCCCCGGTCCCCAAATGCCAGGGACCGGGGGCACCCGGCTCGTACCCTTGATCTTGCGCGCGCCGGTTACTGCGCGGTGGTGGTGGCCGGTGCGGCTTCGGCCACGTTGTTCTTCTTCTTCCAGTCGCCGATGGCGGCGCGGATGGCGTCCTCGGCGAGCACGGAGCAGTGAATCTTAACGGGCGGCAGCGAGAGCTCCTTCACGATGTCGGTGTTCTTGATCGCGAGAGCGTCTTCGACGGTGCGGCCCTTGATCCATTCGGTGGCCAGCGAGGAGCTGGCGATGGCCGAGCCGCAGCCAAAGGTCTTGAACTTGGCTTCCTCGATGACCTGGGTCTCGGGGTTGACGCGAATCTGAAGGCGCATGACATCGCCGCACTCGGGTGCGCCGACGAGGCCGGTACCGACCTCTTGCGCGCTCTTGTCGAGCGTGCCTACGTTGCGCGGGTTGTTGTAGTGATCGACCACCTTGTCGCTATATGCCATCGGTTCGTCTCCTCGTCGCGGGGGAAGCCGCGTGTTAGCTCTTAGCTGTTAGCTTCTAGCTCCTAGCTTTTCTGTGCCCCTACCGAACGCTCTGGCCATTGGATGCCGGTGTAGGCGATTCGAAGCTAAAAGCTGAGAACTGTTTTAGTGCGCTGTCCATTCGACTTTGGACAGATCAATACCTTCTTTTGCCATCTCGTAGAGCGGGGAGAGCTCGCGGAGATGCTGCACAATCTGAATGACTTTCTCTGCCACGTAATCGACTTCTGACTGGGTGTTGAAGCGGCCGAGGCCGAAGCGGATGGAGCTGTGCGCGACATCGTCGCCGAGGCCGAGGGCCTTGAGGACGTAGCTGGGCTCGAGGGTGGCTGAGGTGCAGGCCGAGCCGCTGGAAACGGCCACGTCGTTGATGCCCATGAGCAGCGACTCGCCTTCAACATAGACGAAGCTCATGTTGAGGTTGCCGGGGAGACGATGCTCCCACGAGCCGTTGACATGGACGTAGTCGAGCGCGGATTCGAGCTTGTTCTTGAGGTAGTCGCGGAGACCGGTGAGGCGTGCTGCTTCCTCTGCCATGTCTGCCTGCGCGATCTCGCACGCGGCGCCGAGGCCGACGATGCTGGGGACGTTGAGCGTGCCGGAACGCATGCCGCGCTCATGGCCGCCGCCGTCGATCTGCGCGGCGATCTGCACGCGGGGGTTGCGGCGACGCACGTAGAGAGCGCCGACACCCTTGGGGCCGTAGATCTTGTGGCCGGAGATGGAGGCGACATCGACGTTGTCCGCGATGACGTTGAAGGGGACCTTGCCGAGGATCTGCACCGCGTCAGTGTGGAAGATGACGCCCTTCTCGTGACAGATTTTGCCGATCTCGCGGATGGGCTGCAGGACGCCGATTTCGTTGTTGGCGGCCATGATGCTGACGAGGATGGTCTTGTCGTCGATGGCGCGCTTGAGGTCTTCGAGGTCGATGAGGCCGTCTGCCTTAACGGGCAGATAGGTGACACGGTAGCCGTACTTCTCGAGGCGCTTGCAGGTGTCGAGGATGGCCTTGTGCTCGGTGACCTGGGTGATGATGTGGTTGCCGCGCTCGCGGTACATCTCGGCGATGCCCTTGATGGCGAGGTTGTCGCTCTCAGTGGCGCCGGAGGTGAAGATGATCTCCTTGGCGGAGGCGCCGATGAGCTTCGCAATCTGCTCGCGCGCGGTTTCGACGGCCTGCTCGGCTTCCCAGCCGAAGCTGTGGTTGCGGCTGGCCGCGTTGCCGAACTTGCCGGTGAGATAGGGCATCATGGCCTGGAGCACACGCGGATCGAGCGGCGTGGTGGCGTGATTATCCATATAGATGGGGAGGTTGACGCCGGCCGGTACGGGAACGTTGGTTTCGACTGTTATGGTCATCGTGATCTCATCCTCGGTGCTGCTGCTGGGCCGCTCGCATGCGGCAGGGGAAGTGGTGCTACAGCGTAAGAGAAACCAGGGATTGCGCCTGGTGCGCATGACCGGGCGGATTTTCGTGCTCCGCGAGGTCGTGAATGCTGATGCTGCGAAGGACGCCCGCAATAGTCTCGTTAACGCGCGCGAGCGGCTCCTTGATCGTGCAGCTGGGCGTGAGCTCGCAGCCGTGCGCGCCCTTGGTGCAGCTGGTGATGAAGAACGGGCCGTCGATGGCGAGGATTACTTCGTACGCCGAGATGGCATGCGCATCACGAGCAAGAGCATAGCCGCCGTTCATGCCTGCGGAGGACTTGAGCAGGCTCGCCTTGGTGAGCTGCTGCAGGATCTTGGCGAGAAGCTGCGCAGGGATTCCATAGGCGTCGGCGATGTCTTTCGCGCTGGACGCGGGGAGCTCAGGATGCTCGGCGAGGAACTTGAGCGCGATCAATCCGTAGTCGGCTTTTTTTGTGAGCTTAAGCATGGAATATGCGACCGCTTAGGTCCGTATTCAGTATACGACCGGATCGGTCCGGTATTCAAGCAAATGGGCCGTGATTGATTAAGCAGTAATAGAAGGCTGCATTTTGCCGCTTGAAAATGAGCGAAAGGCCGCTACAATCTGCGGAAAGAAGCACCCATTTCAATCGAATCTCGATCCGATGCCAGTCCCCTGCAAACACCCGAGAGTCAGAGTTGTTTCCCGGCACGACGATGCTGAGTTCGTCGAATGCCTGGAATGTGGTGAAGTTTTTGATTCGGAAGAATTTAACGACATCGCCATCGAAGAGTCCGCGGAAATCGAAGAGGCCGAGCCGGAAGAGGACGAGTAGGTTGGCGGCCGGGAGCGCGCGGCTCGGTGCGAGCTGGGTGCGGAGGCGAGTTGCGGCCTGACGACGATCAGGGCTGCGCGGCTGGGATGGTGCGCTGGTAGCGCGGCCAGTGGCTGGCGAGCTCGCGGACGACGGGGCTGGCGACACGATATGCGTTTTCAATGGATTGCGCGTAGGCGGCGTAGTTGCCGGTGGCCTCGCTTTTGAGCAGCTGGGCGGGCGTGACGCCGGGCGGCGGTGCGGTGAAGTCGCTGGCGGTGCGCAGGTCGAGGACTCGGGCGAGATCGACGCGGCCCGCGGCGGAGAGCTGGGTGAGGGCTTGGAGATAGGCGGAGTCTTCCTCCGCACTGGTGGCGAAGCGGCCCTTGCCGCTGGTCCAGTAGGAGACCCAGCGCTCGGCCCAGTCGTTCATGCGATTGCCGATCCAGAAGCGGTCGGCGGTGAGGGTATCTCCCACGAGGACAAATGGAGGACGCTGCGCGTTGGGTTGGCCGGTGTAGGCGGCGCGGGCTGACTGGAGATTTGCGTCGTCTGGCAGGCTGACGGAGCTGGTGAGCTGGAAGGCCCAGGCGGCAAGGCCGGCATTGAGGTTGTAGACGAGGGTGCCGTTGTCACTGACGGCGGGCGGGGTGGGCGGCTCGTAGGGCGAGGCGCGGTCGTAGGCGACGATGCCGGTGAGCCATGCGGAGGGGATCTCGCGGGCGTCGATCTCGTAGGCCAGGTCACCATCGACGACGTGTTGTGCCCAGGCGGCGGAGCCGATGGAGGCGACGTTGGGATCGATGCCGCCGATGCCGGCGAGGACCCAGTAGGAGCGATGCAGATCGAAGCGGGGGTCGAGGCCGAGCGCCGTGATCGTTGCCGCGGTGTGGGACTTGCCAACGCCGCTGAGCACGGCGAGCACGTGATCCTGCGGGTTCCAATAAAGGATGTGGCCACCGGCGGGGAATGGGAGCGTCTGCGTGAAGGGATAGCGGGTGACCCAGTTCTGGAGCTCGCCGGGCTCGTCGCCGGTGTCGCTGCCGACTTCAAACGTGGCGACGACGACTACGCGCACTTGAAGCGGCGGGGTGACGGCGTGCGATGGCAGTGACGATGGGACGAAGAGCAGAGCAGCGAAGAGCGCGAGGTGCGCGCTGCGAAGGTGCATGGGCGGTGACTCCGAGAGGCGATGTGTTTCTTGCGAGTATAGCGACGGCGAGAGCTACTGCTTGGCTACGTGCGCGACGGGGCGGTGGGCTGCGAGCCACGCGTAGTGAAGGCCGGAGACGGCGGTGAGCACCATGGTGGCCCAGAGAGAGAACGAGCGGAGTGTGGTGACCCAGACGGCCTGCGAGAGCTGATGCAGCAGCACTGCGGCTACGGCGAGGACCTGCGCGGCGGTGTTGGCTTTGCCGAAGATGCTGGGTGGGAAGTCGCGGCGGCCGGCGGCGGCGTAGAGGATGGCGGAGACGAGCAGGATGCAGACGTCGCGGCCGAAGACCAGCACGGCGACACGCACGGGGATGAGGCCTTCATGCAGTAATACGAGGAACAGCGTGCTGAGCAGAAGCTTGTCGGCAACGGGGTCAAGATACTGCCCGAGGACCGTGCGTTGGCGGAGCAGGCGCGCGAGGATGCCGTCGAGCGCGTCTGTGAGGCCGGCAACAATAAATAGGATGAGGCCGAGTTTGAAGCGCGCCTCGAGAATGGCCGAGACGAGGATGGGAGCCATGCAGATGCGCGCAAGCGTAAGCAGGTTTGGGGCGGAACGCAGCGGGTTCAACGGGCGAGGTTCGGCGCTGGACATGGCGAGCTGATGGCTTGGAAGGCGGCCTGACTCCTGGTACGCCCTGCCTGTTCCCGATGGTACAGCAAGAGTTAGACGCTGGGGCGGGCGCTGGAGCAGGCGTTGGAACAAGCGCGGAAGATTGCGGATTGGTTGGTGCGGGCGAGAGGGCTACTTTCGTGCGTGGCGCGATCCTGATAGACTGATTGAGGTCTTAAGTATAGGCGCGTAGCTCAGTTGGTTAGAGCGCTTCCTTGACACGGAAGAGGTCGTTGGTTCGAATCCAATCGTGCCTACCAATATCCATAACAATATAAACAACTTAGATGCATTATTCGGGATGCGTCGCGGCGGGTCCAACCCGTTTACCAACCCGTAATCCGATTTGCTCTATTTGAAAGAGCCGATTTCTTCCACACAGCCCCTATTCGAAAACCGATTCTGAGCGAAACCCACGCTTGGTGCGACGTGGGTTGCTACACGAAGTTGTGACTTGAATCGGGTTATGCGGCGTCCTGCGAAGGCGTGGGGCTTCGAAATCTCGGTGAGCTGGCGAAAGATGTCCAGTTCTCTTCGGCATTGCGGCGTCTCAGCTTGGCGCTGCCTTACAATGTTTTCACCCCACAAAAGCGTCGTGAAGGTGAAAGAGCCCGCGCGGGTCTATTGATTGTAGTTTTCGGGAAAGGTCCTTTTCCTGTGAATGATTCGCTCTTGGTTTTCCTGAGTCACATTCCGGAGATTATTTGGGGATTTTGCTCCCTCGTATTCGTCGTCTTCGCCTGGCAATGGCTTGCAATGTGGCTCAGCCGTAATCGATTGCGGAAGCATTTGATGACGCTTGCCTCCGCATTCAAGGAAGTGCAGGGCGACGACGGTCGAGAATCCCAGCGCGGATTAACGGGTGAGAAGCTCGATGAATATCGTGTTGCCCTGGACACGCTTGAAGGTCCGCCCAAGGAGTGGTGGGACCGTATCAACCACAGCATCGAACTCTACGTAAGTCAAGAGGATCAGGAAGGCTGGTTTCTCACCGAGCGCCCGCGAAACCTCCTTCCTTACGATATTGTCGTATCGCAGAACTTTCACGCGGCGATCTATGGCGCGGTGCCGGGCATTCTAACGGGCCTCGGCCTCACAGGGACGTTCCTGGCCATCCTATGGGCGCTTTACGGGGTG
>DATMUN010000656.1:0-3014 GCA_035563895.1 Occallatibacter sp.
GAGGGTGCCGTGGGTCAGCTGGAGGAGCGGATGGGGGTCGCGGCAAGGATAGATGAAGACGGCCCAGAAGGCCGAGACGGCGACAACGACGGCGATTGCCAATGCAACGACGGTGCGAGCGGCCCAGCGGCGCATGAGTTCCCTCCCCCTGCGGAATGCTGTACGCACGGAGAGCGTCGGCGGTTCACGGAACGTCGAGTTGAATTGACGCCCCCGGCTGGGGGCACTAGGTTGGAAGAGTGCGGCGGGCTGGGTGCGCGCCCCGCGCCAAGGAGCAGGAATGCGAAGCAAAACCTTATCCCGGGTGGGTATGTGGGCGATGGCGGCAGCCATGGCGGCGATGGCCGCGGGCGGCGCAGCGGCGCAGGATCTGAAGAGCTTTGAGCAGAAGACGACCACCAAGGTGCTGCCGAACGGGCTGACGCTGATTGTGTGCGAACGGCCGGAGGCGCCGGTCTTCAGCTACAGCACCTTTATTGATGCGGGCGACGTGAACGACCCGAGCGGCGAGAGCGGCCTGGCGCACATGTTCGAGCACCTTGCGTTCAAGGGCAACAGTGAGATCGGCACAAAGAACTACGCCGAGGAGAAGCTGGCGCTCGAGAAGGTGGAGAAGGCAAACGACGCCTACGAGGCTGAGTATCTGAAGCCGGTGGGCCGTGACGAGAAGAAGCTGGCCGAGCTGAAGCAGGCCTTTCTGGATGCGCAGAAGGAAGCGCACAAGTTCGTTGTGCCGAATGAGTTTACCGAGGTGGCGCAGCGCGCGGGCGCGACGGGGCTGAATGCTTCGACCGGGCTGGACGAGACGATGTACTTCTGGTCGATGCCGGAGAACCGGCTGGAGCTGTGGGCGTGGCTGGAGAGCGGGCGGCTGAGCGACGTGGTGCCGCGCGAGTTCTACACGGAGCGCAATGTGGTGATGGAAGAACGGCGCATGCGCACGGATTCGAACCCGATTGGGCGGCTGGTGGAGCAGTTTCTGGCGACAGCCTATGTGGCGCACAACTACGGGCGCAGCGGCGTGGGCTGGCCAAGCGAGATCAGCCAGGTGACGGCGACCGAGGCGATGGACTTCCACAAGAAGTACTACGTGGGCTCGAACATCGTGGTGAGTGTGGTGGGCGACGTGAAGGCGGTGGAGGTGATGCCGGTGCTGGAGAAGTACTTCAGCAAGGTGGCGGGCGGGCCGAAGCCGGAAGAGATGACGACGGTGGAGCCGAAGCAGTTTGCGGAAAAGTCGCTGATCATCCGCGAGCAGACGCAGCCCTTCTACATTGAGGGCTACCACCGGCCGAGCTACCGCGACAAGGACGACTCGGTGTATGACGCGATCCAGGACATTATGTCGAACGGGCGCGTCTCACGGCTCTACAGGAGCCTGGTGCGCGACCAGCAGATTGCGGCCGAGGCGCAGGGCTTCAGCCCGTTCCCGGGCTCGAAGTATCCGGGCCTGTTTGCGTTTTACGCGGTGCCGCTGCCGGGCCACACGCCGGATGAGATGCGCACGGCGATCCGCAAGGAGATTGACAAGCTGAAGACGACGGACGTGACGGACGCCGAGCTGACGATGTTCAAGACGCGGGCGAAGGCTGACCTGCTGCGCGGACTCGCGGATAACCAGGGGCTGGCGAATGCGCTGGCCGAGTACCAGACACGCTACGGCGACTGGCGCGAGCTGTTCCTGCAACTGGAGCGCGTGGACAAGGTGACGAAGGAAGACATTAAGCGCGTGGCGAACCAGGTATTTGTGGACTCGAACCGCACGAGCGCGGAGATTGTGACGGAAGCGCCGGCTGCGACAGCGAAGAACGGAGGCGCGGAATGAGGAACTACAGGGATCAAAAGACAGGGATCAGGGAACAGGGATCAGGGATCAGTAGACCAATTCGTGCCGGGGTGAAGGCCCTCGTCTTGACGGCTGCATGCGCACTGATGGGAACGGTGGCGGTGGCGCAGGAGAAGCCGTGGGAGAAGATTCCTACGCCGCAGTTGCATGCTTTTAAGCCGCATCAGCCGAAGCGCATTGAGCTGAAGAACGGAATTGTGCTGTTTCTGCAGGAGGACCACGAGCTGCCGTTTGTTGCCGGGTCGGTGCTGATTCCGGGCGGCTCGCGCGATGAGCAGGCGGCGAAGGCGAGCATGATCGACCTGTACGGGCAGACGTGGCGCACGAGCGGCAGCGAGAAGCTGAGCGGCGACGCGATGGACGACGTGCTGGAGGCCAAGGCGGCCAAGATCGAGACGGGCGGCGATCTGGACTCGACGGCGCTCTCGTGGGAGTCGCTGAAGGGCGATGCGGATGCGGTGTATGGGATGGCGATGGACCTGCTGTTCCATCCGAAGTTTGACGCGGAGAAGCTGGAGCTGGCCAAGCAGCAGGAGGCCACGGGCATTGTGCGACGCAACGACGACTCGGGCGAGATTGCGAGCCGCGAGAGCGTGAAGCTGGTGTATGGCGCGAACAGCCCGTACACGCTGCAGCCTGAGCTGGCGACGGTGGGCGCGGTAACGCTGGCGGACCTGAACGCGTGGCACGACCGCTCGCTGAAAGGCAAGCTGATTGTGAGTGTGAGCGGCGACTTCGATCCGGCAGCGATGGAAGCCAAGCTGCGCGCGACTTTTGAGCCGCTTCCGGCGGTGAAGCCGCTGCCGCCGCATCGGGAGGTCTTCCACGACCCGGCGCAGGCTGTCTACTTCATCAACAAGGACGACGTGAACCAGTCGAACATCCAGATTGTCGGGTTGGGCACGGACCGGCATAACGCGGACGTTCCGGCGCTGGCGGTGATGAACACGATTCTGGGCGGCGGCTTCTCGAGCAGGCTGTTCCAGAAGGTGCGCACAGAGCTGGGCCTGGCCTATGCGGTGGGCGGCGGCTACGGATACAGCTACGACCACCAGGGGACGTTCCACGTGATGGTGATGACGAAGAGCGCCTCGACGGTGGACGCGACGAACGAAGCGCTGAAACAGATCTCCGGCATGACGACGCAGCCGTTCACCGAAGCCGAACT
>DATMUN010000657.1:0-8191 GCA_035563895.1 Occallatibacter sp.
CAAGTCGCGGCCGAGAATCACGATCGGTACATGATTCTTCTCAATGTCAGCCAGCAGATTTGTCTCTTCAAACACCCAGCTTGCGATCACGATTACGCCCTCGGCGCGCCGCTCGAGGATCATCTTCAGGTAGTTGTCGAAGAGCTTGCGCTGCGTCTGCGCGTCCATCAGCAGCGGCAGGTAGTTCGCCGGTTGCAGTCCCAGTTGGATGCCCTGCACAATTGGAATGCAAAACGGATCCGACAGATCGTAAGCGAGCACACCGATGGTTTGGCTCCGCCTGTTGCGCAACGATCTTGCGTGCGCGTCCGGATGATACCCGAGCTGTTTCGCTGTCTCTCGGATGCGAGCCTTCGTTGCCGCGGCGACGTTTTTTGACAGGGGTGCTTCGCTCAGCACAATCGAAACAGTCGAGACAGAAAAGCCGCATGCGCGCGCCACGTCATGGAGTGTCACGTGGCCAGTTGTGCGTTGTCCCATTGGCGCGCCTCCTCACAGTTCTTTAGACGGCAGATGCAGCCGCAGTTGGACATAACCGCATACGGCCGATGCGAAGCCTGCACGGGAAGGACGCAGAACTGAGGTCTATCCAAGAGCAGGCTGTGCATTTTTTCTTGACACCAAAGTGAATCGATCATACAGTCCTTTGTCAAGTGGTTCAAACGTTTCAATCAAGGCCATTGCCCAGGAGTGCCGTATGTCGCTTCGGAGTGCCACTTCCTTGTTCAGGCTGAGCTTCATCAGCATGATTCTGCTGCTGTGTTGTGCCTTCAATGCTGCTGCCCAGGCGGGCCGTGGCGGCATCAGCGGCTTAATCACAGATTCCACAGGCGCCATCATCCCCGGTGCCAGAGTGACCGCACAGAACGTAGCCACCGGCAGCAAGATCTCTACCGTGTCCAGCGCTGCAGGCCTCTATTCGTTTGTCTCGCTCTCGCCCGGTAAGTACGAAGTCAGCGCCACAGCCAAGGGATTCGAGACTGTTGTTCAGAAGAACGTAATCGTCTCGGTCGACCAGGTCATCACGGTGAATGTTGCGCTCGCCGTCGGTAACGTGAATGAAGTCGTAACCGTCACGGAGAACAGCGCACTCGTCGAGTCCACCAACTCCACCGTTGGCCAGCTCATCTCCGCGCAAGCTATTGACCGTGTGCCGCTCGTCACCCGCGATGTCTACGAACTCGTTCAACTGAGCGCTGGCGTCAGCCCCGCCAACGGCACAGCCAATGCAGCCGATACGCCCGGAATCTTCAACGCGCGCTCAGGTGCGGATGTCTCTTCTTACACCATCAACGGAGCGCTGCAGGGCACTGTCTACTTTATGCTCGATGGTAGTCCCATCGGCGTTGCAGAGAACAACTCTGCCAGTATCATCCCTGCTTTTCAGATGCCCGAGGATGGCGTCGCTGAATATCGTGTCGAAACGCAGAACACACCGGCCACCTACGCCAGCGGTGGCGCCGGCGTCATCAGCCTCGTCAGCAAATCTGGCGGCAATCAGTTCCACGGCGGAGCATTCGTTTACATCCGTCCCAACGCTCTCGCCGCCAACGAGTACTTCAACAAGCAAAACCAGTTGTCGCAAGGCCTCTCCAGCACCACGCCGGACTTCCATCGCTACCAGCAAGGCGGTTCCATCAGCGGCCCCATTCTGCACAACAAGCTTTTCTTCTTCGCCGACTACGAAGCCACGCAGCAGCGTCAGCTTGAGACCGGCTCATTCACCGTGCCAACCGACGCCGAACGAGGCGGTGACTTCTCAGCAGACTCGTTCACTGTCTACAACCCACTCGTTGCTGATGATTCGACCACCGGCCTACGCCAGCCTTTCGAAGGCAATAAAATTCTGAGCGCGAATCTGAACCCCATTGCGCTCAAGTTTGCACAGATGTTTCCCGAACCAAATCAGGCGGGAGACGGTCCCTACCACATCAACAACTACGTGGCGTCCGGTCTCGATCCCAACGACGCACAGAAATTCGATATTCGCGGCGACTATAACCTGGGCGACAAAAACCGCATCTTCAGCCGCTTCTCCTTTGCGCGTCTCAAGTTCGGTAATGCCGATCTCTACGGCAGCAGCAACATGTACGACCCGCTCTACTACCAGAATATTACTAACTCGCGAAACATCCTGCTCGCCGACGATTACACACTGAGTTCCACTGCCGTGTTGCAGCTTCGCTACTCCTTCACGCGCCACTACGAGGATCAAACCGGAGACCCGCGCCAGGCAGGATTCGATATCACCAGTCTCGGCTTCCCGCAATCACTCGCCGACCAGGTTCTGTACAAGCAAGTCCCGACCATGAGTTTCGGCACTATCACTACCATCGGCGGCACTGGTAACTGGGACACGTTTATCTTCGCAAGCGAAAACAGCGACGTCACCGCGACGTACACCAACGTCATTAGTAAACACGAGCTGAGTTTCGGCCTCGAGTATCAGAAGAAGTTCATGAATATCGGCCAGCCGCCGTCGCCAGCTGGTGCATACTCCTTCGACAACACGGCTACAAGCTCCGTCACTTACGCAGGCGACGGTAGTGACTTCGCTTCCTTCCTGCTCGGCATGGGCAGTACGCCAGGGGCAGAGAGCTACAACTTCACCAAGGATGTCTTCGCTGCGGAAGCCAGTCCCTACTGGGCCGGATTTTTCCAGGACAACTTCCATCCGCTCCACAACCTCACCGTTAACCTCGGCCTGCGCTGGGATGTCTTCGGCGGCCGCACTGAGCGTCACAACCGTCAGGAGTACTTCGATCCTAACTTTGACTTCACCGCCAGCGGACTTTCTCTCACTGGCGGTGAGCGCTTCGCCAGTAGTGGCAATCGCAGCCCGTTCGAGTCGAAGCTGAAGGACTTTGGTCCACGCCTCGGCTTTGCCTGGCAACCGATGCAGAAGCTCGTTGTGCGCGGCGGCGGGGGCATCTACTACGGTCCCAGCACGCACATGGTTGCTAATCCATCGCTCAACTCCGACGGCTTCGGTACCATCACCAACTGGAATGCCACCGAGTACAACGGCGACAGCACTGCTTACGACAGCGGCAACGGCAACGCCATCCCTGAAGGCAACACCGTCTTCAATAGCTCATCCACATGCGCCAACAGCGGCGACGTTGCGGGCTGTTATTCGCTCAGTAATCCGTTTCCCGATGGCGTAATCCAGCCGACCGGTTCCTCGCTCGGTGCTTCCACAAATCTAGGTTCCACTCTCAGCACAGTGCTGCGCTCGCAGCGAACGCCCGCTACCTACAACTTCAACTTCGGCGTGGAGTACGAGCTTCCCTACCAAACCGTCGTCAGCGCAGCCTATGTTGGCAGTCGCGGCCTCTTCTTGCCCATGGGTTCGGTAGACCTCAATGCGCTCTCATTGCAAACCATCGCGAAGTATCAGGACTCGCTGCTCAGCTCGACAGTTCCGAATCAATGGGCTGCTATACAGCCCGCCACCAACACCAACTACGGATCTGCAACCGTGCCCCTATGGGTCTCTCTGCAGCCCTTTCCGCAGTTTGGCAACGGCAACTACGGTGCAGGCAACGGCGTAGGCGTGAATGGCTATGGCGGTGGTGATTCAGAGTACAGTTCGCTTCAGGTCAAGGTCGAGAAACGCATGACCAAGCACTTCACCACGCTGGCCACCTTCACCTGGAGCAAGCTCATAACAGACGACTCCAACCCGCCGCTCAGCTTTATCGGTTATCACGGTGCCGGGGCTCCGCAGGATTGGCACAACCTCAGCCTCGAGCACTCATTGAGCGGTCAGGACATCAAGTATCAGTTCAACTGGCATGTCTCCTACGATCTGCCTGTTGGTCGCGGACGTGCGCTCAATCTCAGCGGCGTTCCTGACGCCGTCTTCGGTTCCTGGACCGTCAATACCATCGCCTATCTCAGCACTGGTGTGCCCATCAACTCTCCCACCGGCACTGGCAATCCCTACTTCGGCCAGCGCGTCGATATAACGTGTGACCCCAACCACGGCGCACAACACACGCCTGATCAGTGGTTCAACTACACTTGCTTCGCCCAGCCCGCCAGCAACTTCGTCGCTGGCACCGCGCCTGCGTTCCTCTCGCATGTACGCACAGACGGAGCCAATGACCTCGATGTCTCTATCTACAAGAGCTTCTCGCTGGGAAAGGAGCGTAGCCTGCGCTTCGAGGTTTCCGCCTACAATGTCACCAACTCCGTGCAATTCGGCTACCCCAGCGTCTTCTGGAACCCGTCTGCAGCTGACGACCCAAGCCTGATGACAGGCTTCGGCCAAATCACGTACTCAGTCAACCAACCGCGCCAGTTCCAGTTCGGCACACGCTTCAGCTTCTAGCCGTCATCGAACCTATCGCAGGCCCGGTGCGCATCCCGCGTTCCGGGCCTGTTATATTTCCCACGTGCCGGATTGGCTTCTGATCCACGCTTTCAAACCGCCGGCCAGGAAGTGAGACCTCCGTTGATCCGACGCGATTTTTTGAAATCAGCTGGCGTGGCTATCGCCGCCACCGCCATGCCTGCCGCACGGTCGCTCGCGGCTGAGCCGATGTCCGCTGGCCGCATCATTCTTCCCATCAATCGCAACTGGCGTTACCATCCTTCCAAAGTCGAAGAGGCTGCATCGCCAACCTTCGATGACGCACATTTCACCCCGGTCGTTGTGCCGCACACTAATGTCGAGCTTCCCTGGCACAACTTTGACGACAAGGACTACGAATTCGTCAGCACTTATCGCCGTCGTTTCCGACTTCCTACCGAGGCCGCGGGTAAGCGCGTGTTCGTCGACTTCGAAGGCGTCATGACCGCCACCACGGTCTGGATCAACGGCGTGCGCCTCGGTGAGTACAAAGGTGGCTTTACACCGTTCTCGTTCGAACTCACGCCTCATCTTCGGACCAATTCTGAAAACGTTTTA
Source organism: Occallatibacter sp. (assembly GCA_035563895.1). Classification (GTDB taxonomy): domain Bacteria; phylum Acidobacteriota; class Terriglobia; order Terriglobales; family Acidobacteriaceae; genus Telmatobacter. The sequence goes on from DATMUN010000657.1 coordinate 4,916, forward strand.
CTTCTCCACGTCGACTCCACAGAGCGCAATGACATTCCGCCCTTTGGCTACGAGATTGATTACATGACCTTCGGCGGGCTCTACCGCGAGGTCGCCCTGCGCGCGGTCCCGCGCGTCTTCCTCGATAACATCTTCGCCGAGCCAAAGAACGTGCTCAGCGCCACCCCATCGCTGGATGTCCACTGCTTCCTGGCCGGTGAATTCGAGTCCGCAGGCGCACTCACGCTGGAAGCGGAGCTGCGTGATGGTGATCGCGTGGTTGCCAAAGCCTCCCGTACCGTTGATCGCAAAGCCGCCAAGGGTGCCGCAGCAGGCGATCCCAACGCCGCGCTCGATCCGTACACGGATGCAGCCGCCTACACCGCCACTGAAACCACAGAGGACACAGCCCGCTTCACTGTTTCCTTCGACAAACTCAGTGGCATCGAGCTCTGGAATCTCGAACAGCCGCGCCTCTACACAGTCCAGGTGCGCCTGCTTGAGTCAGGTCGCACCCTCGACGAAGACGCGCGTCGCATCGGCTTTCGCGAGGCTGTCTTTACCGATCACGGCTTCTCGCTCAACGGAAAGATCATCAAGTTGCGCGGCCTCGATCGCCACCAGACCTTTCCATTCGTGGGCCAGGCCATGCCTGCACGCGCACAATGCAAAGACGCCGATATCCTGCGCAAAGACCTGCACTGTAATATCGTGCGCACCTCGCACTATCCGCAGTCACGCCACTTCCTCGATCGCTGCGACGAGATCGGTCTGCTCGTACTCGAGGAGATCCCCGGCTGGCAGCACATAGGCGACGAAGCTTGGAAGAAGGTCGCCATAGACAACGTCGGCCGCATGATCCGCCGCGACTGGAACCACCCGTCCATCGTTCTCTGGGGCGTGCGCATCAACGAGTCGCTCGACGATCACAACTTCTACACCAGCACCAACAAGTTTGCCCACGCGCTTGATACCACGCGGCAGACCGGAGGCATTCGCTACTTCCAGGAGTCGGAGTTCCTCGAAGATGTCTTCACCATGAATGACTTCGGCTTTCCGCTCAAGCCTCCGTGCCATCCGCGCTACCTTAATACGGAGTTCGTCGGCCACACCTTCCCAACTAAGACCACAGACGACGACGAGCGTCAGCGCGAGCACACTCTGCGCCACGCGCGCATTCACAATCAGCTTGCCTCCAACCCACAATACGCCGGCGGTATCGGCTGGTGTGCCTTCGACTACAATACCCACGCCAATTTCGGCGCTGGCGATCGCATCTGCTACCACGGTGTGACCGACATCTTCCGTGAGCCCAAGCCCGCGGCCTTCTTTTACAAGTCGCAGTGCGACCCGGCAGAAGAGGTTGTGCTCGAGCCCGCGTTCCACTGGGCACGCAGCGATGAGTCCATTGGTTTCACCAAGGCCGTCTTCCTCTCCAACTGTGAACGCATCAAGCTTTCCGCACACCAGACCGGTGTTGCAGATGCGCCATGGCTCCCGCTGGCTGAACTCGGCCCTGACCGTGCCGAGTTCGAGCACCTGAAGTACCCGCCGTTCGTGCTTGATACCCAGAAGCTAGACCTCAGCAAGTTCCATCCCGAGTGGGGCGATCTGCGCATTGAGGGCTACATCGGAGGTAAGCTAGTCGCCACCAAAACACTTTCTGGCTCCGGTGCTGATCGTCAGTTCCACCTCATCGCTGACGACCACGAACTCGTCGCCGACGGTGCCGATACCACTCGCGTCGTTCTCCGCGTCACCGACGAGTTTGGCGCCATCCGCACCTACGCCAATGACCCCATTGCCCTCACGCTCGAAGGGCCCGCGCGCCTTATCGGCGACAACCCCTTCGCGCTCATCGGTGGCACCGGTGCTGTCTGGGTTCGCGCCAGCGAGCAGGCCGGCACTGTCCGTCTCACCGCGAAACATCCGCGTCTGGGGAAACAGACCGTAGAGTTCAAACTCGCGGCAGCTCATCCCGAACGCGCATAACTAGTTGGGGAGCGGGCCTTGATCCGCGCCGCTCCACAACAATCGCAAACTGTTACAATGCAAGAGGCGCCGCTCCGGCGCTTCCCACCACCCCGGCCGGGATGGCGGAACTGGCAGACGCAGCGGACTCAAAATCCGCCGACCCTTGCGGTCGTGGGGGTTCGACCCCCCCTCCCGGCACCATAACAAATACCTCGAAAATAGGGCATTTCAAGGGCCCCGATGTCCTTTGTGCCTAAAATTGTGCCCGGGATGTGCCCGATTTCCCCTCATCGGCATCGCTTTTGTGCCGTCGTCGAAGCCCTACCGTCTTGCTGGACTCTCACTCTGGCCATACTCTTTGCACATCAGTAAACTGTCGGCGTCGCTCAAAATGAACCGCGATATCCGAAGGTGACTGATGCCGGATCGGTTGACTTGCCCTTCGATGAAAAGGCCGGTCGATTTCAAGCGTCATTGTGGTTGGGTATTTACCTCCTCTTCAGAAGCCGAATTTCTCGAGATGAGCCGTGGTGAGCAGCAGCTTTGAGACGGTCCAGTCTCATATCCCGCTAGGCCATCTATTCGCCCGCCTGACCCAGAGCTGCCTCATCAAAGGACTACCGCAAACAGCGATGGCCTCGTTCACCCCGTCGATGCAGCCTCTGCGGCGTGCAGCATCTGCCGCAACAATGGCCATTAAGTTACTAAACGCTGGAGGTGCGTCTTCGATCCGTGCAAGATCCCTGTATTCCTTCGCAGACGACCCATTCCCTACCAACACATTGACTAGCCGATTCATTTCGATCCAGATCGGATCGGCCTAGCGCTTGGGTAGCGCCAGCGAATCGAGGAGTGAGTCGGCAAGCACCGGCGTCGACGAAAACGCGCTCGCAGCATCCACCTCGTAGAGATGCAGACTGTCGGCGTAGTGGGTATAGACACCTGGTACAACGCCAATCCAGCTGGCGAGTACTTCCTGTAGTGTTGTGAACTGGATGAAGTTGTACGGAAGGCCCTTGAATATGTCGTTGCTCCGCATGATTTGAGACCATTCGAGCCTGGCATACTGTACGACGCAAAGGGCAACAACTACGACGCAAATACACAAATCAACAATCTTGCGAATTCCAGCGACTATCACGTCGTAACGCCGTGACGTTGCAACTAACTGATCAACAGAGTAGAAGCTGTTTCATAACCACCGCCTAAGTGTGATCCAGAGGCAAGCGAGGTAGAAGAAGGCGCGGTAGGTGGCGATAAGGTGCTCATGTCTTACCAAGAGTCTTCGGAACTGCCCGAACCACGCATTGGTTCGCTCGATGA
>DATMUN010000658.1:0-3376 GCA_035563895.1 Occallatibacter sp.
CGCCGATGCGCCACGGCGGCGTACCAGGCCAGGAGAACGAAGGCCAGCTCGTAGAGCTTCCACTTGCGGCCGCGAACGAGGTTGGCGACCACCATGAGGACGATGGCGACCACCACGAACTTGCCTGCAACCAGATCCATGCTGATGGGCAGCCACTCGGCGATGGTGGCAACGCTGACCTTCTGGTTGATGACCATGTCGAGCGGGTTCAGCATGAGGTGCCAGCCGTAGGGATTCAGCGGCAACACGACGACGCTGGCTACAAGAACCAGCAGGAGGCGGTTGCGGTCGGTCTTGCTGAGGGCATCCTGCTCGAATGAACCGAAGCTGACTTTGAAGAGCCCTGCGCCGATGTACATGGCAAGAAGAACGATGCCGGCGAACCAGAATCCGTGCAGGTTGATCCAGAGCGCGAAGAGAGGCGGCAGCAGCCAGATGAGCTTCTTGTTGCCGCGATCGAACTCTTCAAGGATGAGCAGCTCGCTGGACATGGCGAGGTAAGCGAACTCGATGGTGCGGGGACCGGAGTTTACGGTCATCAGGATGAACGCGATCGCGGAGGTCCAGAGAGCGGCGTCTGCACTGCGGCCCAGCTTGTATCCGCGGATATAGACGAAAACAACGTTGGCGCCGAGAAGCAGCCAACTTACGAGGTAGATGCCCTGCAGATGAAAGAGCTGGTAGGCCAACCAGAACGGCTGCTCGGCGAGCCACTCCCAGTCGATCCAGTAATGACCGGCGACTGTGAAGGAGTAGGGATCGGTCCAGATGGCGCGATGCGTGGCGGCGAAGATGCGCGCGTTGGCCATGTGCCACCAGATGTCGGGATCGACCAGGAGCGTCTTGGCGCGATTGAGTGTGGCGGCGAGCAGCGTGGGCAGCGCCATCAGGATGGCGATGTTCATGAGATGGCGCGAGGCGATGCGCACCTTTACAGACGATGACCATGAAACAGACGCCGGTGCGGGGGCCGGCTGCTCGCCAGATGTGGTGTCCATACCCAATACACTATCTGTGCCGTTGCAAGTTGAATACCGCTGAAGCGTATTCAATCGCCTCTCGCGACCATCGATGGTAACTTGGCAGAACTCCTGCATTTGCAGGGTTGATTTGCTTGATACATGGTGTGACGACGACCAATCGACCGGTTACCGAGGTGCAGTTGGTATGTACCATGAGGGTATTGACCCGTCGCTTCCCCGCACCAGACAATCAGCAACACATCGAGCTTCGCTCAACCGGCATGATGTACGCGCAGCCTGGGCGATAGACCGGCTTGTTGGGCAAGTGATGGCCGGCAACAGTTACGAGAAGCGGAGGATCGAGCCGCTTCTACACCAGGGTGAGTTCACGAGACAGGCGTTCGAATGATTCGGATCGGATTATTTTCAGTCGACAGCACGCTGCAATCGCATCTCGTCTCTTCCCTTGGCAGAGAATTCGAGATTCATGCCGTTGGCACAGAGGAAAAGGCATTGAATCTGATCCAGGCCGCCGGATGCGATGTGCTTCTGATCGATCTTTCCTCGGATGCGCTGTTCATTAAAAAGCGGATTGAGATTGCCAGCCGATTGGTAAAGGAAGCTGTCTCGGCTGTGGTGCTGGCAGACAACAGCCTGCAGAACGCCGCGCAGGAACTGGTGCGGCTGGGAGCCTTTGGCAGCTGTCGGCGTCCGGTGGCAACGCGCGAACTGCGGACTCTGCTGGAACGCGGCAGCGAGGAGACGCTGCTGAAACGCGAGCTTCACGCGGCGCACCTGAAGACCCAGGACGAGGCGGGCACGGACCGGCTGATTGGCTCAAGCCCGGCGATACGGCAGGTGTATCAACTGATCCATCGCGTGGCGAACTTGAACGCGACGGTGCTGATCAACGGAGAGAGCGGCACCGGCAAGGAGTTGATTGCCCGTGCGATTCACAAGCTGGGCATGCGGGCAGGCAAACCATTTGTGGCTGTCTCCTGCGGCGCTATTCCTGAAACGCTGATCGAAGCGGAGCTGTTCGGCCACGAGAAGGGCGCGTTTACGGGCACGGTGGGCGCGCGCGAAGGCTACTTTGAGCAGGCCGCGGACGGCACGTTGTTCCTGGACGAGATTGGCGACCTGAGCCTCTACACGCAGGTGAAGCTGCTGCGCGTGCTGCAGCAGATGGAGTTCAGCCGGTTGGGCTCGACGCGGCTGATTCCGCTGCGCGCGCGGCTGATTTTTGCCACGCACCAGGACCTGGGCAAGCTGGTGGAGGAAGGCAAGTTCCGGCAGGACCTCTACTACCGCATCAACGTGATGCGCATTGTGTCTCCGGCGCTGGTGGAGCACGCAGAGGACATTCCGCAGATTGCGAGCCACTATCTTAAGCACTACGCAAAGCTCTTTGAGAAGCCGATGGATGCGATCAGCCCGGAGGCGATGGTGCTGCTGCAGAACTACACGTGGCCGGGCAACGTGCGCGAGCTTGAAAACACGGTGCAGCGCGCGATTATCCTGGCGCCGGGTACGGTGATTCGTCCGGAGGATCTTCCGCTGCATCTGCACGGCGACAAGATTGTCGAGATCAGCGACTACAACCCCGACGGCTCGTTTGAGCGGTTGCTGCGCGACTACAAGATCAAGCTGGCTGTAGATGCGGTGCGCGAGTGTAACGGCAACAAGACGCTGGCGGCGCGCTCGCTGGGCATTTCGAGGGCTTATCTGCACCGGCTGATCCGGCTGGCCGATCCGGATGTGGCTGAGGAACAGGAGTCGACGCGCAACGCCGACAACGACTCCGCCTCCGCATGATTGCCGCAGGACTCTGGTTAATCATCTATTTGGCTTACATCAGTTGATATAGTTGTCGCATCATGTCCAGGCCTCTTCCAATTCTGCTAGCGCTGTTGGCGATGATGCCGCTTCCCGTGCCGCTGAGCGCGCAGACGGATGCGCGGCCGAGCGGCTCTGCCGCAACGCGCACGGCTGTGCCGGCGACGGCGAAGAAGCCCGCTGCTGCTGCGACTCCGCCAGCGGCCAGCGATCAGGACACCAGCCAGAACACGGCGCAGCCGCCGCAGATCATCGTGAATCCACCGGCAGCGCCGACGCCGGAGTGGACGTGGCGCGAGCAGGCCACGTGGGCCTCAGGCATTCTGCTGGCGGTGCTGTCGTATGTCGGCATCATGCTCGGGCTGCGCTCGCTGAAAAAGATTGAGCGAAGCCTGGAGGCGACTGCGACCACGGCGCAGGCGGCGCTGGACAGCTCAAGCGCTGCGCTGACGCTGGCGCAGGCCATTGCGCACTCGGAGCGGCCGTGGATTGTGGTGACCGTGGAGCCGTTCCTCACGATGGAGAGCAGCTTCAAGGTGATGGCCGCGAATCGCGGACGCAGCCCCGCGCGGATTGTG
>DATMUN010000659.1:0-2166 GCA_035563895.1 Occallatibacter sp.
CCACGACTGGTCCAAAGACCGGGCCGCGGCCGACCTCATCGACGCCAGCGATGCGGAGGGCACCGGTATCGCGGGCGGCGAGTTCGAGTGTCCAGCCGCAGAAGGCAGGGCTGGGGGAGGGAATGCGGGGCATAGTTCCAGTATAAGAAGCGCACGGGCCGATGTGCAGGTGTTGGTCTCAGGCGGTGAAGCTGTAGGCGCGTTCTACGCGGCAGATGCGGACCTGGAATTGGCTGTACCACTGCTTGCGGCCGAGGTCGCGGGCGATTCGGTGCTCGGCGTGGGCCTTCCATGCAGCGATGGCTTCGAGGCTCTGCCAGTAGGAGACGGTGATGCCCAGATCTTCGCGTGCGGACTCGACGCCGAGGAAGCCCGGCTGGCCGGAGGCGAGCTCGACCATTTTGTCGGCCATGGAGGCGTAGCCGCGGTCGCCCTCGGTACGGAGCGAGGTGAAGATGACGGCGTAGTAGGGCGGCTCGGGCGTGGAGGCAATGGACATGCGGAAACCTCGAGCGGGCAGGCGGAATGGAAACAGCAAAACCCCCGGCACGAGGCCGGGGGTTTTGCATGGAAAGGGGATGCGGGGACTTAAGCCTTGGCGGCTACGACGCGATCGACTTCCTTGAGGCGAGCGGCCTTGCCGCGGAGTCCGCGGATGTAGAACAGCTTGGCGCGGCGGACCTTGTAGCTGCGAATCTTCTCCACCCGGTCAACAACCTTCGAGTTGAAGGGGAAGATGCGCTCCACACCCTGACCGAAGCTCATCTTGCGGACGGTAAAGGTGCCCTGGGGGCCGCGGTTGATGGCGATGACGAGGCCTTCAAAGGCCTGGAGGCGCTCTTTGTCGCCTTCCTTGATCTTGACCTGGACACGAACCTGGTCGCCAGCGACGAAGTCAGGCAGATCGGTCCGCTTCAGCTTTTCAGCCAGGCGCTGCATAACGGGATGAATTGACATGGTTTCTTCCTGCGTTGAACTCAGAATCCTCAGTTTAACAGAGATTCAAAGATTACGCACGGGGACGGATTCCACAGGAGTTGGGGGTAGAGTGGCGCTATGGACAAAGCACGGGAATTGCTGCGGCATGCGGTGGCGACGGTGGCTTATCGGGCGACGCGGGCGCTGGAGAACTCGGACGCGTCATTTGGCGAATTCGGCGGCGCGGGACGGCAGCCGGTGGAGATCCTGGCGCATATGGGCGACCTTTTCGACTGGGCGCTGAGCATGGCCGAGGGGCGGTCTGTGTGGCACAACTCCGCTCCATTGGGCTGGGCTGAGGAGCGGCTGCGCTTTTACGCGACGCTGGCTGCGTTTGACGACCGGCTGGCGGCCGAGGCGGAACTCGCGGCGCCGGCGGAACGGCTGTTCCAGGGGCCGGTGGCCGATGCGCTGACGCATGTTGGCCAGCTGGCAATGCTGCGGCGGTTGGCGGGGGTGCCTGCGCATCGTGAGAATTTTTATGTGGCGAAGATTGCCACAGGAGCGGTGAGCGCGGAGCAGCCGCCGGCGGTGAAGCCGTTTTAATTGGCTAGAAGGGAAAAAAGGCGCGTGTGCGGGCCTTGTACTCGATGTACTCGTCCTGGAAGTAGCGCTCCATCAGGTTTTCTTCGGCCGTGACGCGAAGCTCGATGCCGAACATGGTGAGGATGATGCCGGCCACTCCGAACGGCCACCAGCTATAGGCAAATGCTGTGGCTACAACCATGCCGAGGAGCGAGGCGTAGATGGGGTGGCGCATTCGCCTGTATGGCCCGGTCTGCACCAGCGGATGCTCTTCGTTGAGAACGGCACCGGCACGCCAGTTGCGGCCGAGATGTTTCCGCGCCGCCCAGACGAGGCGCATGGACATGGGCGCGATGATCATGGCGGGAACGATGGTGAAAATCAGGCTCAAGTAGCCCGGAGGCCGATAGGGAATGGCCAGACATGCGAGTGCCAGCAAGTTAATGAAGATACCCAGTCCGCCTGCGGATGCCGTGACTGCTTTGACGGGACGCGGGTTCTTGCCGCGCGTGCGAAAGGATGCGGCGAGCCAGAGAAGCCAGCAGAGGGCGAGCTCTCCCCACGCGGCGAGTTGAAGGGACTGATGCGTCATGAATGATGCCTCTGCCAGCCTATCGAATTCAGCAGCTTTTTGTCTTCTTCGCTGAGCGTGGCATGCTCGAG
>DATMUN010000660.1:0-2135 GCA_035563895.1 Occallatibacter sp.
CCAGCCGTTCTGGGCGCGGTCGCGTCCGTCGAAGAGCATGAGAGCGGCTGTCTCCGACTGGATGTTGATGCGGGCGAGCGCGTCATCGACGCCGAGGGTGATGCTCTTGCCTTCGGCAAAGGGCAGCGGCTGCGTGTATCCCTTGGCCTTGTCCCAGTCCTCGAGGTAGTAGGCCTTCTTCGGTTCGTCGGACAGCGGTAAGACCTTGACCATTGGGTCGTTCGGCGTTCTGGGGAAGATACCGGCGGTGGTTCCGTCGACGAGGTAGGCTTTGCCCACGTAGATGGAGGGCAGGAATTCGAGGTTGAAGCCCGCGCGGCCGGCGAGCTTCTCGGGCAGCGGCTTGTCGAGATTGACGCTGACCCTGACGCCGCCGGGTTCGGCAGCCACTTCCACGGTGTAGCTGAGATCGAACGATGGGAAGGCGAGGTCGGCGGAGATCCGGCTGCTCGCCTCGTCGGCGTGGCGTGCCTTGAGGGTTGCCACCAGGTCCCACTGCTCGGGTGTCGGCATGAGGCGCACGTCGCCGTTGGTGGCGATGCGCTGGCCGTGCAGGATCATCTCCATGGCCGTGTTCTTCTGGTCCACGAAGACGGGATGGTAGGTGCTGTCGTAGAGCATGACGCTAAAGCCCTGGGTGCTGAGGTAGTCGTTTTTGACGACCTGCATCTTGACGTTTGCGCCGAAGGCGGCCAGCGACGAAACGGATGCGAGCAAGCACGCCGCAGCGACAAAAAACCTAGAAGAAAAGCGATTCACCATTGCCTTGATCCCTCGTTGGCCACCCAGCATAGACGACTGGGGCTTGCGTAGCCAAGTGTGTTTCAAGGTCGCGCGAAATAGGGGCAGGTCGCTGTTACAAAGCCTGGTTGTGGCTGGGATGCGGTGGCGGAGCGAAAGCCTTGTTGATTTTGGGCTATCTACGCAGGGCTAGAGCCGTGCCCTTCGAAGACGACGACTTAATCAGGGGGTTCCTTTGCAGATAGGAACTGTATGCCTACTTGCCGATGCAGAAGGTGCTGAAGATCAGGTTGAGGATGTCGTCGGGGGTGGTTTGGCCGGTTAGTGAGTCGAGGGCCCAGAGGGCGCGGTAGAGGTCGAGCAGGATCATCTCGTGGGGAATGCCGGCGGCGTTGGCCTGGGCGGCGTCGGCGAGTGCGCTGCGGGTGGTGGCGATGGCCTGCTGCTGGCGGAGGTTGGTGAGGAGGCCAGGCTCGGGTTGGGCGCCGCCGGTGGCCAGGGTGAGGATGGCGCGGCGGAGGTCATCGATGCCCTGGCCGGTCAGGGCGGAGGTGGGGACGGTGGTGAGATCTGGAGTTACTACCTCATGGGCTAAAGCCCCCTCCTTTTCGCTGGGCTGAATGTACGGGCTGAAGCCCGTACCTTTCATAGACATATCTGTGTTCGATTGTTGCTGGGATGGTGGATTGCTTTCCCCGGTCCCCAGAAGCGAGGGACCGTGGGCACCCGAAGCTTGGGATGAGGGCGGGGTTTCCCACTCATCGCGCGATGAGGCTGCGCGATGAATGGGGCACGGGGCGAGGTCGCACGCGGCAGGGTCTGCCAGGTCGGATTTGTTCAGGGCGACCAGGGCGGCGCGGCCTTCCAGAGATGAGAGCAGGGTTTGCTCCTCGTGGTTGAGGGGCTGGGTGGCGTCGAGGACTACGAGGACGAGGGCGGCGTCGGCGAGGGCTTCGCGGCTGCGGGCGATGCCGAGCTGCTCGATCTCCTCGCTGGTCTCGCGGAGGCCCGCGGTGTCGACGAGCTCGAGGGGGATACCGTCGAGGGAGATGCGCTCGGAGACGAGGTCGCGGGTGGTGCCGGGGGTGGCGGTGACGATGGCGCGGTCGCGCTGCACGAGCTGATTGAAGAGCGAGCTTTTGCCGGCGTTGGGGCGGCCGACGATTGCGAGGGTCAGACCGTCATGCACGATGCGGCCGCGTGCGAAGGAGGCTTCGAGGGCGGCGAGCGTCGGCTGGAGTGTGTCGATGCGGCGGGCGATCTCGGATTGAGGCGTGACGTCGACGTCGTCTTCGGCGAAGTCGATGCCGGCTTCGAGGAGGGCGATGAGGCCGGTGAGGTCGTGCTTGACGGGGAGGACGCGTCGGCTGAGCGCGCCGCCGAGCTGGCTGGCG
>DATMUN010000661.1:0-2390 GCA_035563895.1 Occallatibacter sp.
AGCGCGAGCGCGGTGCGGGCGGCCCGGGCCACGGCGAGATGGCCGTGGTGGGGGGGATCGAAGCTGCCGCCGAAGAAGGCGATGCGCATGGCCCTATCGTAGGGCAGGGATCGGGGATAGGGAAACAGCGATCAGTTTTTGTCGTGGCTGGCACTGCGTGCAGCGTGCGGCTCGCTGTTCGCTCGCGGGGCTGCTGTGGTTGAGCGTGGGGTTGGCCGTGGCTGGGATGCGGGATCGCTTTCCCAGGTCTCAGAATCGAGACCTGGGGCACCCATGATTTGTGGTAGGGATGAGGCGTGAAAGGCAGCTGCGGGTGGTCTTTCTGTTTACTTTGCGGGCAGGAGGTTCTCTGCGAGGATCCACTGGAGGATCTGGGCGGTCCAGTTCTCTTGCGTGGTGCGGTTGGGGTGGCCGTTGGGGGCGATGTCGCAGGCGTTGAAGTTGGCCGGGTCGTCGTGGACGACGAGGAAGTGCATCTTCTGCTGGGCGGCGGGCGGCAGGAGTGCCTTGATCTGCATGTAGGCCGGTGTCCAGTGGGGCAGGTTGGGGTCGGAGTACTCGAGGAAGCCGAGCTGGGCGTCGGGGTTTTGCGCGGTGACCTTCATAATCTGGTCGTAGATGCCGCGCTGGAAGGGGCTGAGGTTGGCGTAGGTGACGGGAGTGCCGCTGGCGAGCTCGCCGCCGGTGCCTTTGTCGTTGGAGCCGCCCCAGAAGAGAACGAGCGATGCCGTGCGGCCGCTGCTGTAGGCGGTGAACTTGCCGGTGCTGTGGATGGGTGCGGACTGGTCGTAGGTTTCGGCCTCGGTGGCGGCGGTGGAGCCGCTGAGTGCGAGGTCGACGACGACGGCGGGACGATCGAGCGCGGCAAGGTCCGACTCAAGCAGCGCGGGCCATGCGAGCAGTTGCGAGGACCACGCGGAGGTGGCGAGGTTGACGTGCGCTGCGGGATTGGTGGGGCCGAGGACGCAGATGCCGGTGGCGTCGCTGTCTTCGATGACTTCGACGATGGGGCGGGGATCGGTGAAGGTGTCCCATGTGCCGGTGGGATCGAGGGTGGCGCGGCCGATTTGCAATGCGCCGAAGACCGGCTCCTGGTCGTAACGGAGCTCGACGGTGTGTGCGCCTTTGGAGAGGCCGCCGGCAAGCAGGTAGGCGGGGTGCGCGCCGCGCAGGAGAGCGATGCGTTCAGGTGCGCCGCCGTCGATGATGACGCGGACGTAGAGCTTGCTGTTGAGGTCGACGCCTTTGGAGGACTTGAGAGCGGTGAGGTCGACGCGGAGAGATGCGGAGTTGCGGAACTTGTAGAGTACGGCGGAGCCGCCGTAGGTGGCGGTGCGTGCGCCGTCGGGGCCTGACCAGCGGCCTACGTATTCGATGCCGGTGAACTGCACTTGTGCCCAGCATCCAAAAGCCGAACCGAGCAACGCTGCGATTACTGCCTTCCGCATCCACTTCTGCATCACATCCATCTCCTCTGCGCTTGCGTGGCAAAGAGTTCACCATAGCAGGCGGGATGCGATTTGCGGTGTGATGAGGGAGGTGGTTTCCCACTCATCGCGCAAAGAGCGCGCGATGAATGGGGCACGGTTGGCTTCTTTGCTTTCCCGGGTGCCCAAAGGCGAGGCACCCGGGGCACCCATGATTTGTGGCTGGGATGCGATGTGAGAAGCAACCGCGTGTTGAGTGGCTATTTGGCGTCTTCGAATTCTTCGTGCCAGGCCATTTGGATGGCTTCTAACTTCGACTCGTTGGAGTTGGTGGGGTCGTCGGCGAAGCCTTCCAGCTCGGTGACGTAGCGGTGCAGGTCAGTGAAGCGCACGGTGAGAGGATCGAGGTCGGGGAACTTCTCCTGCAACTGGATGCCGATCTCTTCGGCGTCGGTCCAATGGATTTCGCGCGGCATGGCTGGCTCCTCTACTTGCCTTCTGCCAGTGTGAGTGGCTTGCCTTCGGAGGTGTAGTTGCGGTTCCACTTGGGGATCTCGACTACGTAGTTGCCGGGGCCGGTGATGATGGCCTGGCAGCCGAGGCGGGAGTTGAGCTGCTGGTCGGCGGCCATGTCGAGGCGGTCGAGCTCGTCGTCTTGGGCTTCGCTGATGCCGGAGTCGCCTTCCTTGATCCAGAGGTGGCAGGTGGTGCAGGCGCAGGAGCCGCCGCAGGCGTGATCGAGGAAGATGCCGAAGTTTTCGGCCACGTCGAGGAAGGACATAGGCTTGCCGTGGTGGTCGTAGGGCATGGTGCCGTATTCAAACTCGACGACTTTGCCTTCAGGGAGGAAGGTGACGCGGACGAGCTTGTCGGCGGGGATGTTCTGCGTGTTGGCTTCGGTCATGATGTTGGTCCTTGTTCGTACTTTCCCCGGTCCCCAAAAGCCAGGGACCGGGGGCACCC
>DATMUN010000662.1:0-4128 GCA_035563895.1 Occallatibacter sp.
AGACATCTACCAGGAGGCCTTCCTGAAGGCCTACCGCTACATCGGCAACTTCCGCTTCGAGTGCTCCTTCTACACGTGGATCTACCGGATCGTCACCAACCTGTGCCTCGACCAGCTGCGCCGCCGCAAGACCCGTCGCGAAGATCAGGCCGTGGTGGTGGACCACTCCGGCGACGAGATCGACCTGCTGGCATCGGTCTCGGACAATCGCTCTTTCTCCAACCCCGAACGCGAGCTTGACCGCAAGGTGCTCGGGGCGCGCATTCAATCGGCGCTGGGCACGCTCACGCCGCGCGAACGCATGGTCTTTGAACTGAAGCACTACCAGGGTCTCCGCCTGCGCACCATCGGAGAGATGTTGAACACCACAGAAGAAACCGCCAAGAATACGCTCTTCAGGGCGACAAAGAAGCTGCGGGCGCAGCTGGCGGAGATGCGGTAAACACCGCCGGCGCAATGTACGCCGGCTTGCACCACCCAGACTTGCACCATCTGCTTTACGAGGCTAAGAGGACGTAACACCATGAATTGCGAATTGGCTCATGAACGAATCGTGCTGGCGGCTTATGGAGAGCTGCCGGACGAGCAGGCGCACGAGCTCGAGCGCCATCTGACCGGCTGTGCCGAGTGCCTGGCCGAGCGCGATCAGCTGCTCGCGCTGCAGGCCCTGGCCGCGCACCACCCCGTGGTGGAGCCGCCGGCGAACCTGGTTGCCCGCTCCCGGCTGCGGCTCGAAGAGGCGCTGGACGCGCTGCCGCCTAAACACTGGTATCAGCGGCTGGGCGAGCGCTTTGTGAACAGCGTTGCCCGCCTGCAGGCAGCTCCACTGGCCGCTGCCCTGCTGCTGTTCGTCGGCATTGGCTCCGGCTGTGTTGGCGGATACGAATTTGCGCAGAACCGCGCCGCGCACGCCGCCACCATGGCACAAGCGGCTCCAGCGACCCAACCGGCAACGCCCGTCGCGCCCGCACGCGAAGAGGTCGCGAACATCTCCAGCATCGTGCAGCAGCCCAACAGCAACGTCGTTGAGGTTCGCTACAACCGCGTGGTTCCGCAGCGCGTTGAGGGATCGCTCGAAGACCCGGCCATCCGCCAGCTGTTGATGGTGGCGTCAGAGGACGCGAGTTCCGCAGGCATTCGCGATGACTCCGTGGGCCTGATGGCGGCTGAGTGCCGCGCCGGCCGCGGCTGCAACCCCGCCGGCATCCGCGACGCGCTGATGACTGCCCTGCGCTATGACCGCAACGAGAGTGTGCGCGAGAAGGCGCTGCGTGGTCTGGAGCCTTACATCGCCGAGGACATGCGCGTGCGCAATTCCGTGCTGGAAGCGCTGCTCTACGACAGCGACCCACGCATTCGCAACGCGGCCATTGGCCTGCTGGAGCCGGTGGAGGCCGACACCACAGTGCGCGAAGTGCTCTCGACCGTCGCCACCAGCGACCAGAGCCCCCAGATTCGATACGTTTCGCGGCAACTGCTCAACCGCGTTCCGGAGATTCAGTAGTCGAGTAGAAAAATAGCCGGCCGATTGCGCCAACCGTATAAAGTGCAACGTCCGATTGAATGCATTACGGAGAAACCATGAAGTCCCTTCTGAGGCCTTACCGCAAAATCGGTTGCACGCCGCTCACCCTGAGCGCCGTGTTGGTACTTGGTTGTGTGATCTCGCCAGGAGCACCGGCACAGACCGGCGACCTGATGCAGCCGCTCAACCTGCCCCCGGCGCTGCTGCACTCCAGCTCGCAGGGCTATATGGGCGTGCTTGTGGGCGATGTGGACAGTGATGCGTCCGCGCGCCTCAAGCTGCGCGATGCGCACGGCGCCGTCGTCACCCTCATCGACCACGATGCTCCGGCCGCTCAGGCAGGCGTGCGCGTCAACGACGTGATCGTCGAAATCAACGGCCAGAAGA
The DNA here is from genome assembly GCA_035563895.1 of Occallatibacter sp. Lineage (GTDB taxonomy): Bacteria > Acidobacteriota > Terriglobia > Terriglobales > Acidobacteriaceae > Telmatobacter. The sequence continues at coordinate 1,913 of DATMUN010000662.1, forward strand.
TTGAAAACGCAGAGCAGTTCTCGCGCGTGCTGCGCGAGCTGCCCGCCGGGCGCGATATCGTCGTCGTTCTCAGCCGCGACGGCGCCGCGCAGACCGTCAAGTTCCAGCTCGTGGACCGCAAGAAGATGGAGCACGAGGTCTGGACCCGGCTCGACAGCAATGGCGACGGCACCGCCTCTGCGCCGTCCATGAGCATCGTCTCCGGTAACGGCTCAGGCGGAGCAGACATCCCCTCCGGCGGCTTCCACATGCCGTTCTTTGGCAGCACCCTCAACGTGGGCGCGATGGTGGAGCCCCTGACCGCGCAGATGGCAGACTACCTCGGCATCAAGTCCGGCCTGATGATCAAGCAGGTTGTGCACAAGAGCGAGGCGGATGCGGCGGGCCTGAAGGCCTTCGACGTCGTCCTCAAAGTGGGCACTGAGGCGATTTCCACCTCGGCCGACTGGGACCGCACCCTGCGCGCCTACCAGAATAAAACCGTGCAGGTAGTCGTCCTGCGCGACCGCAAGCAGCAGACCTTGACCCTGCAGGTGGACTCACGCCGCCGCCGTTCGTCGAACGAGCCCGCAAAGCCAGCAGCCGATGCGCCGCTGGTAGCCACCACTACGCCCGCTGCCTCAGCCATCGCCCAGCCGTAGTCTCCGCTTGTCGCCCGGGCAGCGCCGTGCGAACGTATCTACGTCCCTGGCCAGTGCTCGGGCGAAAGCGTCACCGTCGCGCATCCCATCGAGTAGTTAAACCACGCGTGATCGGTGTTCGCCGTCGCGTAGAAGCCTTCGATACCGCGTGCACGTGTCACACGCTCTACCAGCGCGCGCGGCCCGTAGAACAGCGTGAAGAAGCTATCCCAGTCCACCGTGAACAGGAACGACTCATCCGGCGCAAGCAGTGTGCCGTAGCCCGGGAATGGCGCCTCGCCCGCTCGCAGTTCCCTTACTGAAAACCGCAGTACGGGGTCCGACTGCGGAAACTCCGGCACGTAGATCAGCTCCGTCTGCCCCGCCATCTCGAAGGCCGTGAGCAAGTCCGCCTGCAGCAGCGGCTCGAACCGCCCTTCGGCGGGCATCCACACCGCCTCGCGCTGCACGAACTTCTCCAGCGCATCGCGCCCCGCGGGCTCGGCCATGTCTACATTGAGTGAGCCAATGGCCGTCAGCAGTGCCTGATTGATCTGCGCGCACGAGCGCAGCCCGGTTTGCAACGACGCCTCAGCCCACGTGCATTTAGCGCCGCACGCTGCAATCGCCGCATCGTCGGGATACTGCCGCGTCACACTCCAGCCCAATGCAGCAGGCACGCGCACAAACGGATGCAGTACCACAAACGCGCACTCAAAGCGCCCATCATAGGCCTCGACAAGGTGCGTCCCATATGGCGGATAGACGTATTTCTCCAGTTCCACGCGCGGATACTACCAGACACGGCACACGTAATTCTGTGTCTTATGATGCAAGTCTATTTCGGCCACTTTCAGCGTCGGATTTAAGGAAAAGTGACGACTTCTCTGAGCTCTATTTTGGCGGTAACGGTATCAGGCGGCACGGGGAATCGGGTCTTCCGGGTGCTATGCAATGGGACAACGCTTCTTGATGACTTCGATATTTATAAGGAGGCAGGCAACTCTCACACAATCAAGAAGACGTTCTATCACTTGATAGCCGACAGCTCAAGATAAACTAAACCTCACATTCGAGCCGATCAGGAACTATGCGACAGTGTCCGCTATCGAAGTCATTGACGAGTCTAATTAGGACGTCGTGTCCGTTACTCCCAATGCCTTCCTCCGCTCGCCGTCGCGCGAGGCTTCATCTCGTTCCGCCGGAGTTGTCTCAGTCCATTTACGGCTTCTTTGTGCGAGTGAGGTTGCTACTGTTCGTTCTCTTCGGCCTCACTGCCGCACAGCAGTCTGTTGTGCAGCTGTCTTCTGCCCAACCCAATCTTCAACAAATGCAACAAACACCGCCCGCCACGATCATCTTCGATGAAATCGCCCAGCGCGCTCACGTTCCATTCGTACTTCGCAACAGCGTCAGCCCGCAGCGCTACTCCATCGAGACTATGCTCGGCGGCGTCGCCATCTTCGACTACAACAACGACGGCTTGCCTGACATCTTCTTCACCAACGGCGCCGCCATCCCCTCGCTTCAGAAATCCGGCCCTGAATTCTGGAACCGCCTCTACCGCAACAACGGCGACGGCACATTCACCGATGT
>DATMUN010000663.1:0-2995 GCA_035563895.1 Occallatibacter sp.
TGCTGGTCCTGCAGAGCGTGGGTCAGCTCGTGCGCGAGGACAGGTTTTTGCTCGTCCACGCCGATCCAGTCGAGCAGGTAGACGCCCTTGGTTTTGGGGTCGTAGTAGGCCTCGATCTGCTCCTTGAGCAGGGCAAGAAGAAAGGGCTTGAGGTCGAAGTCGCGCTCGAGCAGGCCGAACTTCTTCAGGACAATCTCGCTGCGCTGCATGCGCTTGGCGTCGTCGTCCTCGTTGAACTTTTCGAGCAGGTAGTTCTCGACGGCTGTGCGCGTGGTGAGCTGGCGCTTCACGCTGCTCTTAATGGGCAGGCCAGTTTCATCCGATGAGAACTTGAGCAACTCGTCGACGAGGGCAAAGAGCTTCTTCGCGTCCTCGTCGGTCATGTGGGTTTCAGTCCGCGGCTTGGCCTGGGCCGTGGCAGGGCGAGCGGTGGCGGCTAGGAATGTGGCGCATAAAACCAATGGAATAAGTGAATTATGGGTGCATTTGCGCCACGATGCGGCGATTCGATTCACAGTGACTCCTTGTGGTACCAACGGATGGCGCGGGCGGGCCGGCTATGCAATCCCAACGCTATAATCAGGATGCGGTGCGGCGCGCCGCGAGTCCAGAGAAAGTGCGTGCCGGACCCAGGAAGAATCCCCTTATGAGCAACCTGGCGATTGCCGCCTTTCCCGTAACAGCCCTGGCGATGCAACTGGCTTCCGCAGGGAGGCCTGTGCACTTAAAAGAATATCGGGGCGTCTCGACGCCTCGGGAGTTGGACGCGCCCCATGAGGAAATGGCGGCGCTGACGAGCGGCGCCGCTCTGCACGACATGGGCTGGCTGCGGCGTGTGGCCGTGCGCGGCGAAGACCGCTTCCGCTGGTTGAGCGGTATGGTAACGAACACCGTGAACGACCTGCCTGAACATGGCGGTGCGTGGAATCTGGTGCTGAACGCACAGGGCAAGATTCAGGGCGATGTGACGGTGTGGCGCGAGGGAGAGTTGCTGGAGCTGGAACTGGATGCCAATCAGGCAGAGAAGCTGCTCGGGCATCTGGACCACTTCATCATCATGGACGATGTGGAACTGGTGCAGCTGAACACTGACGCAACGACTGCGGAGATCTCTGTGGGGCTCACAGGGCCGAAGGCCAGCGAAGTGCTGGAGCGCGCCGGGCTGCCGAAGCTGGCCGAGCCTATGACGCAGACGCGCGTGGAGTGGAATGGCTTTGACGTGCGCCTGGAGCGCGGCTACGGCGCGGTGGCCGAACACTACACGATCTGGGTGGCGCAGGCGGCGCTGGTAAAGCTGTGGCGGATGCTGAAGGCTGTGGGTGCGAGCCCGGTGGGCTGCGATGCGCTGGAGGCGTTTCGCATTGCCGAGGGCATTCCGGCGTACGGCGTGGACATTGCCGAGCGCGACCTGCCGCAGGAGACCTCACAGATGCGGACACTGCACTTCAGCAAGGGCTGCTACCTGGGCCAGGAGATCGTGGAGCGGATTCGCTCGCGCGGTAGCGTGCACAGGCACCTGCGGCAGGTGGAGCTGGACGGGCCGCTACCGGCTGCGGGTGTGGATCTGATGCTGGAAGGCGCGAGCGTCGGGCAGATTACGAGCGCGGCTGAGTTGCCGCTGACCGCGGGTGCGCGGCGGTTTGCGTTGGCGATGCTGCGCGCCGAGGCGGAAGTTAAGAACGAGCCGCTGAGCTATACGGCTGAAGGCGGCACAGGGACGGCACGCATTCTGGCCGCGGTGCCCAGCTTTTCATAAGACTTTTTATCCAAGACGGGACCTACGAGATTATGAGCGATACACCGAAGTTTGAAGTGATTGACCGCCGCCGCATGAAGGCGGCCGAAGAGGAAAAAGAGCGCGAGCAGGTGCAACCCGAGGCAGCTGCCCCTGCGCCGCTGACCCCTGCTGCGAGTGGCGAGCCTGCTCCAGGGCCGCGGCTTGTGGTTCAGGATGAACAGCCGGAGGCAGGCGACGCCGCTGCTGAACTGGAAGATCTGATGCCGGGGATGCCGCCGGCGCCAACGGCGGAGGAGAGCCAGCAGCAGAAGTCGGCTTACGACGCCTCGGCACAGCGGCTGGAAGACCTGGTGCGGGCGCAGAACCCGGGTGTTGGCGCGCAGCCTCCGGTGGGTTTTGAGCACCTGGTGCAGCAGCTCTATCTCTCGGCGATGATCCAGATGGGTGCGGGCGCGCAGGAAGGGCAGCGGCCGCGCGTGGACATCCTGGGCGCGAAGCAGACGATCGACCTGATGGGCGTGCTGGCTGAGAAGACCAAGGGCAACCTGAGCGAATCAGAAGACCGCATGCTGCAGACGGTGTTGTTTGAAGCGCGGATGGCGTTCCTGGAACTGACGAACATGATCACGCTGCAGGGAGTGCCGACGCCTCCGCCGCCGGGGACCAAGTAACCCCGGACGATGGACGGACTACTCACATTTCTGGGGACGGGCACGTCGATGGGTGTGCCGACGGTGGGCTGCCGCTGCGCGGTCTGCACCTCAGACGACCCGCACGACCGCAGGCTGCGGCCCTCGGTGCTGGTGCGATGGAACGAGCGCGACCGCGAGCGTGTGGTGGTGATCGACACGGGGCCGGATTTTCGCGAGCAGGCGCTGCGCACCGGGCTTACACGCGTGGATGCGGTCTTTTACACGCACGCGCACGCCGACCACATCATGGGCATGGACGATCTGCGGCCATTGAGCTTTCCGATGGCCCGCGATGGCGAGGCGATTCCGCTGTATGCGGCTGGAGACACGGCAGAGGTGCTGCTGCGCGTCTTTGACTACACGCTGAAGCCCGACGCGACATACATCAACCGCGCGAGGGTGTTTCTGGAGCCGATCACGGAGCGAATGGATGTGCACGGTATCGGGTTTCAGCGGGTGCCGGTGTTTCATGGGCCGATGCCGATCAACGGCTTTCGCTTCGGAAGCGCGGCGTACCTGACGGACGTGAGCACGATTCCCGACGAGAGCTTTGCGCTGCTGGAGG
>DATMUN010000664.1:0-4806 GCA_035563895.1 Occallatibacter sp.
CAAGGGTGGCTAGTTGCTGCTTCGTCTCAGACATTGACTCTCCTCGTGTGTCGGTTCCCGGTGTCGTATACGGCGGCGGGCGATGCGGCACCGGCGCCAGAAAAGAGAAAACCCGAATCCTCGCTGGAGGACCCGGGCCGCGTGTCTCGATGATCGGTTGCGCTCAGCGCAGTTGCCGTTTCCCAGACACACGGACAGGCCCACATGCCATACACATGCACATGGCCATGGCCTCGGTTCCGCGATGGTTCGGGATCAGCATTGAAGGCAGTATCCACGGCGGCCAGCGCGCATGTCAACTGCAAAGCGCCCGAGGCGCGGCACATAAGTACGCATATGCGTGCCGTGCAAACGCATTTTCATGCTGCTCTTGGCCGCGCTTACTACAATGGTGAGCGGCGCTGTTGTGCAGCGTTCGCCTGGGAGACTTTCCACCATGCAAGGAGGCCGTTGATGGAGATTGTGCGCGTGATTGCGCGGGCTGAGGCTCGCGATGGTAAAGCTGAAGATCTGAAACTGCTGCTGCGGTCGCTGGTAATGCCCACCCGCGCGGAACAGGGCTGCCGCTACTACGAGTTCTTTGAGTCGAACCTGACCGGCGTCTTCTACTTCAATGAGCTGTGGAACAGCCTGGACGACCTGAAGGCGCACGCCAGCACGCCACGCTTTCTCGACGTAATGGCCAAGGCGAAAGAGCTGCTCCGCGCGCCTATGGAAGTGAACCTGCTCAGCGAAGTCGAGTAGCGGTTACTCGTCGTCCTTCCAGACGTACGCCCCCGGCTGCGGCAGGCCGATGTGCCCGAGCACACGGCACACAAACTGCCGCGCCATCTCGTTTGAGTCGATGGGCGTGTTATAAAACGCGGGCATCACCGGGAAGATCGTCGCACCGGCCTCGGCGGCCAGCGTCATGTTGCGCAGATGGATGCGGTTGAAGGGCGTCTCGCGCACGCAGAGCACCAGCCGGCGGCGCTCCTTCAGTGTCACGTCCGCCGCACGCGCGATCAGCGTCTCAGCAAGGCCGTTGGCAATGGCCGCAAGCGTCCCCATCGAACACGGCAGCACGATCATCCCCGCGGAAGGATGACTGCCAGAAGCGATAGCCGCGCCGATGTCTGCATTCGCGTGCTGTATCACCTTTGCCGACGGCGCGCCGAGCAGCTTTTCTGCGATGCCGTTGCGGCCGGAAAGCCGAAGCTCCTCCGCCAGCACGCGCAGTGCGTTCTCGCTCACCACCAGATGCACGCGCTCGACACGCGCGTCTGCCACAAGCGCCTGCAACATGGCGCGGCCAAACATCGCGCCGGAAGCGCCAGTGATGGCGAGCGTGATGTGCTGGCCGTGCGCTGTGTCGTTCACTGTACAGGTCCCTCTGGGCCGCGTTCTTTCTTGCTCTCGTTCCACTCGACCATGAGGCGATCGTACTCCTCTGACGGACCGATGGCCGTGAGCCGCTTCATCTCCTCAAAGGCCTGGCCGTGCTCACCGGCATTCCACAGCGCGCGAAAGAGCATGATCGACGACAGTTCCGACTCCGGCGAGATGCGCACACCCACGCGCCCGTGCTCGATGGCCTCGCGATGACGGCCAGCGTTCGACAGGCACCACGCCATGTAGCTGTGCACAAGCGAGGCCTCAGGCAGTTCCTTCACGACAGGCTCCATGAACTCGACCGCCTGCTCGGCCTTGCCCTTCTCGACAAGCTCGACGATCTCGCGCAGGGTGCCAAGCACCCACTCCGCCGAACGATCGGGAATCTGGTCCATCAAAGCACCTCGTGCGAATTACTCGCCCAGCACCCGCGCGAAGATCGCATCCACGTTGCCCAACTGCCGTGTGTAGTCGAAGGTCTTCGCGAGCTTCTCCGGCGTCAGCAGCGCTGTGATCTTCTCGTCCTTCGCCACCTCGTCGCGGAAGACCAGGTCCTCTTTCCACGAGCGCATGGCGTGCGACTGCACCAGACGATACGCGTCTTCGCGCAGCATGCCAGCCTCAGCTAGATCGAGTAGCAGTTGGCCGGAGAAGATCAGCCCGCCGGTGGACTCGAGGTTCCGCTTCATGCGCTCGGGGTAAACGAGCAGGCGGTCGATGAGGTCCGTCGTCTTCGCCAGCAGATAGTCCGCGAGAATGGTCGAGTCGGGGAAGATGACGCGCTCGACGGATGAGTGCGAGATGTCGCGCTCGTGCCAGAGGGCGATGTCTTCGAGCGCGGCCTGAGCGTTACCGCGCAGCACGCGGGCGAGGCCGCTGACCTGCTCCGACGTGATCGGATTCTTCTTGTGCGGCATGGCCGAGGAGCCCTTCTGCTTCTCGCTGAAGTACTCCTGCGCCTCGCGGACCTCTGTCCGCTGCAGGTGGCGCACTTCCACGGCGATCTTGTCGAGCGTGCTGCCGAGAATCGCAAGCGCGGCGATGTAGGCCGCGTGGCGGTCACGCTGGATGACCTGCGTGGCAACGGGCGCGGGCTTCAAGCCGAGCCGCGCGCAGATCTTCTCCTCGTGCTGCGGCTTCAGGTGTCCAAAGGTGCCCACCGCGCCGGAGAGCTTACCGACGCGCATGTCTTCTGCAGCGGCATCGAAACGCGTCAGGTTGCGCTCGGTCTCCGCGTACCAGTTGAGCAGCTTGAGGCCGAAGGTCGTGGGCTCTGCATGGATGCCATGCGTGCGGCCGATGGTCGGCGTGTGCTTGAACTCGAGCGCGCGCCGCTTAAGCACTTCGGCCAGTGCCACGATGCCCTCGCGGATGAGCGCCGAAGCCTCCTTCACCTGCAAGGCCTGCGCGGTGTCCACAATGTCGTTCGACGTAAGGCCGTAGTGCAGCCAGCGCGACTCGGCGCCCTTACCCTGGTCCTTCAGGTCTTCAGCAACGGCGGTGGTGAAAGCGATGACGTCGTGCTTCACTTCGGCCTCGATGGCGCGGATGCGGTCCACGCTGAAGCCGGCCTTGGAGATGGCCGCGGCCGCATCGGCGGGCACCACGCCCTCCTCAGCCAGAACGGCAGAGGCGGCAGACTCCACCTCGAGCCAGCAGCGGTACTTGTTCTCTTCGGTCCAGATGCGGCCGAGGGCGGGGCGCGTGTAGCGTTCGATCAAGGCAAACTCCCGGCGGGGCCGCTCCGGGGCGGCCGTGCCAACTCTTCATTTTAGGGTGTGCGGCGGAAAAAACACGGCTACTTCAAGGGAATGCCGAAACGCTTGTGCAACTCGTCGTAGCGCAGGCCACGGCCCGGCGTGTACGGCTGAAACCAGACGCCGTCGATCACCAACTGCGGAATGGCGCGCTTGCCGACGTGGTGCAGCACCTCGTCGGACGCAGCGGGGTTGGCGTCGATGTCGATCTCTTCGAAGGCGATTCCGTGAGTCTCGAGGAACCGCTTGGCGGCGCGGCAGTCGCGGCACCAAGGGGCGGAATACATCTGCACAGTCATCGAAATCTATTGTAAATGCATGTGCTGGTAGCATCGAAGCGATGAGCACCCTGATAGCAGAAGCACTGAAGCGGCAGCTCCGACTTGAGCCGCTGACCATCGAGGGCGGGTTCTACCGCCGCACCTACACAGCCCCCAATGCACTGGATCTGCCGCGCGGCGTCCGCGCCATCGGCTCGGCCATCTACTTTCTGCTTGAGGCCGGAGTCTTCTCAGAGCTGCACGTACTCGAATCCGACGAGATGTTCCACTTCTACGCGGGCGACCCGGTGGAGATGCTGCAACTCTACCCCGACGGCAGCTCCGCTGTCTTTACTCTTGGACAGAATTTGGAGGCCGGCGAACACGTCCAACTCCCCGTACCCGCAGGCGTGTGGCAGGGCACACGGCTCATCGGCGAGGGCAAGGTGGCGCTGATGGGCTGCACGGTAACGCCGGGCTTCGACTACGCCGACTACCGCAACGCCCCCGCCGACGAACTCATCGCCAAATGGCCACAGGAAGCCGAGCGAATTCGGGGACTGTGCCGGAGTTAGTGGCGAGCGGGGAAAGTGGTTTGCTTCTGTAATACTCGTCGAGCTTCCTAAGCAGCAAAGAGCCACACCTCTGCGGATTTAGTTATGCAGGTTGGCTCGGCGAAGCACAAGCAGTAGATAGAGTGCAGTGCTCAATGCAGATTCTGCGGTAGCGACCGAGAAGTAGAGTTCGCTATTTGAAAACCCAAACCGAAACAAACACGCACTGAAGACCATCGCAGGGCCTATGCAAAGGCCAGTTGCCCCCCATACCCAAAAGCGCCAGCCAGTGTAATCACGCACGAGCAGAACTATGGGAACGGCAATCAGCCAGCCAGAAACGCCTACGGCGCTAACAAAAAAGCCAAACACTAGCCCCGCTCCCAGATTCGGGTACTCACGAGTGCTGAAGACTGCTTCCTGGCAGGACATACCTAGACCCACCAGGCATCCTGCTACCAAGATGCTGACGAATGAGTACGCGAGACGTCTCCACCACGGCACTGTTATGACCATTACGTTCAGTGTGCCACGATTCTGCGTTGCGTCGGGTCGAGGATGTAGTCACGAACGCAGAAACATCGAATCGATTGGACGGCCCCGCGATCCACATTGCCTAAACGTCACCGACGAGCGCGGAAGAAGCCACGCAGTAGTTCGCCTGACTGTTCGGCCAGGATTCCCTGCTCCATCTGCATCTGGTGGTTGAGTTGAGGATGGTTGAGCACTGAGAGCACGGAACCGCAAGCGCCTGCCTTGGGGTCGGCGGCGGCGAAGACGAGGCGGTCGAGCCGCGCGTGGATCAGCGCGCCGGCGCACATGGCACAGGGCTCCAGCGTGACGTAGAGCGTGCATCCGGCGAGC
>DATMUN010000665.1:0-2148 GCA_035563895.1 Occallatibacter sp.
GAGAGTGCGGTGCCGGCGTGGCCCGCGCCGTAGCAGTCGTGCTCGCTCTCTGTGCGGAGCATGAAGCCGTTGAGGCCGCCGGGCTGGCGGATGGTGTCGAAGCGCTCGCGGCGGCCGGTGAGGATCTTGTGGATGTAGGACTGGTGGCTGACGTCGAAGACGAACTTGTCGGCTGGGGTGTCAAAGACGGCGTGGAGCGCGATGGACAGCTCGACGACACCGAGATTGGGGCCGAGGTGGCCGCCGGTCCTGGAGAGATTCTGGATGAGGAACTCGCGGATCTCCCCGGCGAGGGTGGACATTTGCGCGTAACTCAGCTTCTTTACGTCGGCGGGGGATTGTATCGACTCCAGCAACGTTCCCATATACATCCTTCCCCCGGGGAATGCCGGGCAAAAAGCAGGCTTCCTACGGCGCGACGCGCACAGAATGCGGCGGGTCAGCAGACATGCCGGACGCGCAAAATCATCCCTAAGTATACCAACCGGCGAACTAGCCGCTGCGTTGAAGAATTGGACGCGCGGGAGTACGGAGGTGTTGCGCGTGGGGCAGGCTACTGCGCCGATGTAGGATGGCGGTGAGGCACGGGCGCGAGAGTATGGCCCGGTGATTTTTCACCGCGCGTGGAGGAATAAGCAGTGCGCATGAGAGGTTTAGCTCTGGTTTGGGGGGCGGTGGCTGCGGCGTCGATGTGCGCTGCGACGGCACGCGGACAGGTATTCAACCCGACGGCGCCATCGACGGCGCCGAATCCGCTGGCGGATACCACGGTGAAGCCGGGGAAGGTGATCCTGTTTGACCTGGAGGCGCGCTTTGCGAAGGACGTGCTGGAGCGCGGCGGGGCGGGCTTTGCAGCGTGGTTCGCCGAGGACGGCGTGGCACTGGGCAACGGCGCGAAACCGCTGGTGGGGCGGGACGCGATTGCGCGGTCTGCGACGTGGTCGCCGAAGGCTTACCAGCTGACGTGGACGCCGACGGATGCGGTGATGAGTCCGGCGGGCGACATGGGCTACACGTGGGGGCACTACGACGGGCACAGCAAGGATGCGAACGGCAATCCGGTGACGACCTCGGGCCGCTACATGACGATCTGGCGGCAGGAAAAGGACGGCTCGTGGAAGGTGGTGCTGGATGCGGGTTCGAACGAACCGGCCGATGCCGGCGACTGCTGCAAGCTGCCCTCGCCGGGAAACTGACGGCCTGGCGGCTACCGTTGGCGGCGGAAGTCCGTCCCTGTGAGTAGCAGGTCCGCTGCTCCGGCTTCATGGAACGGGGGGAAAGACGATAGTCTATCTGCGTACCGCCATCGAGCCTGGACGGCACGCCGAGGGAGAGATGCCCCTCTGCGAACGGCCGTCTGGCCCGGCATGGGATTGAGGAGAGTTTTCACTTGAAGAGAAAGATGTTGCTTGCCCTGATGGCTGCTGTCCCGGCCGTGCTTCTGCCGCTTGCGTCGCACAGCCAGATCAAGCTGGAGAAGCCGCCTACGGCGACAAACGAGCCCGTCTACAAGTACGAGGTTTTTGCCGGCTGGGGCTACACCAGCATCAACCAGGTGAGCCAGTCGAACAGCGGCCTGCAGGGCGTGAGCGCCTCAGTGACGCGCGACTTTGGAAAGTACTTTGGCGTGACAGCCGAGGGCGGCCACTATGCGTGGACGGTGACGCGCAGCAACTCTGACAAGGTGACGGTGGATCACTTCCTGGCGGGGCCGGTGTTGCATGCCCCGCTGTATGGGCCGACATCGATCTTCATCCACGGCCTGCTGGGCACGGTGCATACGGGCGACATCAGCATCTCGCCGAACTATTCGTTTGCGGGCGGCATTGGGCTGGGCATGGACTACGCACTGAATCCGCGCTGGGGACTGCGCCTCTACGGTGACGATATCGGCTCATCATTCAGCGTGACGCCGTACACTTCGGGCGACTCGCCGCACCGCCGCTTTAATGCACACGCGGGCTTTGGCGTGACGTACAAGTTCTAGCGAACCGCTGTGGCTACGCTGCCAGTCACCATTATCTCCACCGTTCTCAACGAGGCGCAGGATATCTCCCGCCTCGTTGAGTCGCTTTTGGCGCTCAATCCGGCACCGGAGAGGATCGTCATTGTTGATGGCGGTTCGTCCGATGGAACATGGGAGATTCT
>DATMUN010000666.1:0-6166 GCA_035563895.1 Occallatibacter sp.
CCACCGTGTTCACGCCGCTCTTGAGCCACTCCAGCCCGATGAGCGTGAGCCAGCCATCCGGCGCGGCAATCTCGTGGTCGCGCTGGGCGCGCCATGCATCCAGATTGGTGCGCCATGAGGCCTCGTCGGCAACCTGCGCCGGCGCAGCCAGCGGAGCCGCAAGCAATGTGAGCAAAAGGGCGAAGCCAATGAGCAGGGAAGCGCGACGCATGATGGGACAACCTCCACGGGAAGAACGCTTTTCCCATTATGCAGCGTGACCTTCGAGGTGCATCGTCAAGCAGTCCGGTTGACTGGTCTACAGGGCCTCCCTAGAATTAAAGAGGAAATCTCCATCGTTTTCCCTGCCTAAGCATCAATTGAATGAGCGGTTTGGGTAAGGATCAAGCGGTTGGAGTCTGCCTGGAGGTACGGTAATGATGCCTGAGATGCGCGTAAGCCCGCGAGAGCGGGTGGTGCTGACGGCCATCATCGAGCTGTACATCGCCACCGGCGAGCCGGTAGCGTCGCAGGCTGTGGCGCGCTATTTTGCCAACCGCGACGGCATGAGCTCCGCCACCATCCGCAACGTCATGGCAACGCTGGGCGAGTCTGGACTGCTGGAGCAGCCGCATACCTCCGCGGGCCGCGTGCCCACGGCCGCAGCCTTCCGTTATTACGTGGAGCAGCTTACGCGGACCGGCGCAACCACCAGCTTCGCGAGCACACCTCAACTGCTCACCGAGGAGCGTCGCGAGCAAATCGAGGGCGGCCTCAGCGGCGTCACCAGCAGCACAGAGTTCCTGGCCCGCACGCCGCACGTGCTAGCGCTCATCTCGCAGGGCCTGGGCGTGGCGCTGGCCACGGGTGCAGCGCAGCAGGTCCTCGAGCACATTCATTTTTCGCGGCTCACCACCGGCCGCGTCTTGGCAGTACTGGTCACGCAGTCGGGCTCGGTGCAGGACCGCGTACTTGCTCTCGATCGCGAGCTCTCCGGCCTGGAGCTGGAGACAGCCGCACGCTACCTGAACGAGAACTTTCGCGGCTGGCCCATCGACCGCATCCGCTCCGAGATCGGCAAGCGCATGGACGAGGAGCGCGCGGCCTACGACCAGTTGTTTACAGCGGTGGAGGAGCTCTGCCGCAAGGGCGCTCTGGCAGTGAACGAGCAAGGCCCGGCCATCTATATGGAAGGCATGGCCAACCTGGTCGGCGCGGAGGAGGACCGGGAGCGGCTGCGGCAGATGCTGCTGGCGCTGGAGGCAAAGGAACGCCTGATCGACCTGCTCACGGCCTATGTCGATGGCCAGCAGCAGGAGGTTCGTGTCGTGGTTGGCCTCGACGAAGCCTCGCCCGCCATGCAGGACCTTGTGCTGATCGGCGCTCCGGCACGGCTGGGCGCAGGTGCAGTGGGTACGGTGGCGGTCATCGCCCCCACGCGCATCCAATATCAGGAGATGATCCAGGCGGTGCGCTACGTTGCGCGGCTCTCCGAGCGGCTTCTGGAGCCGTCCGAGCCAAACGCTGGATTCCCCGGCGGGCCGCCGCGGTGGGTTGTTTAGGTCCGCATGAGCAGGAAAGACAAAGAGGCAGAGCGGGAGACTGCACGCGGCGCACGTGTGCCACGGAATTTATCATGGAATCGCATAGGAAAAGCGATTGGGAGAATTGGCAAGAGCATGGCAGAACAAGAAACAGAGTTGACGGCGGTCGCAGCCCAGGTGGGCGCGTCCGACACAGCCGCTGCTGAAAACGCATCCGAGCTTCCGGCAGTGGTCGAGCACCCCGCTGTGGCTGAAGCAGAGCAACTGAAGGCCGAGCTGGAGCAGCTCAAGACCGAGCGCGCCCAGCTGGTGGACCGCGTGGCGCGGCTGCAGGCCGAGTTTGATAACGCCCGCAAGCGTGCCGAGCGCGAGAAGACCGAGTTTCGCGACTTCGCCGTAGGCCAGGTGGTGGAGCAGTTCCTGCCCGTCGTGGATAACTTCGAGCTGGCGCTCAAGGCCACCGGCTCGGCAGACCAGCTCCGCGCCGGTGTGGAGCTCATTGTCAAGCAGATGGAAGAGATTCTGCGCGGACTGCAGGTGCAGCCCGTCCCGGCGGTCGGCGAGGAGTTTGACCCCCGCGTGCACGAGGCGCTGGGCACCGTGGAGCGCGACGACCTGCCCGACCACCACGTGGCCGAGGAGATTCGCAAGGGTTACAAGCTGCGCGAGCGCCTCCTGCGTCCATCGCTGGTGCGCATCGCATCCAATCCGAAACAGAAGAGCGAGTAACTTCCCCGCATAAGAAATGAGTTCCAGAGCTACTGTGAGCAAAGCTGACTATTACGAGGTTCTTGGTGTCTCGCGCGATGCGAGCGACCAGGATTTGAAGAGCGCCTACCGCAAGCAGGCGATGAAATATCATCCGGACCGCAACCCGGGCGACCACGCGGCCGAGGAGAAGTTCAAGGAGGCCAGCGAGGCTTACCAGGTGCTGAGCGACGCGGACAAGCGCGCGGCCTACGACCGCTACGGCCACGCCGGAGTCAATGGCGGCGGACCGGGCGGCTACAGCGGCGGATTCTCCGGCGCCGTCGATCTTGGCGACATCTTCGGCGACCTGTTCGGCGAGATGTTCTCGATGGGCGGGCAGCAACAGCGCGGCAGCCGCCAGCGCCGCGGCGACGACCTGCGCTACGACCTGGACATCAGCTTCGAAGACTCCCTCTTCGGTACTGAGACCGAGGTGCGCATCCGCCGCATGCAGTCGTGCGACACCTGTCACGGCACCGGCAGCGCATCGGGGCGTCCGCCTTCGACCTGTCCGCAGTGCCAGGGCCGCGGTCAGATCCGCTACCAGCAGGGCTTCTTCAGCGTGGCGCGGACGTGCTCGGCCTGCGGCGGCTCGGGGCAGATTGTTACTGACCCGTGCACCACCTGTCGTGGCGAAACGCGCGTGACCAGGGAGAGCAAGCTCAAGGTCAAGGTGCCTGCGGGTGTTGAAGAGGGTACGCGCATCCGCTACGGCGGCGAGGGCGACGCAGGCCGCAACGGCGGGCCCAGCGGCGACCTCTACATCGTGCTCTCCGTCGGCCACCACGACTTCTTCGAGCGCGAAGGCTACGACCTGCACTGTGTCGTGCCCATCAGCTTTCCGCAGGCGGCGCTCGGCGCAGAGATCAGCATCCCCGCGCCAGACGGCGACGTGACCGTGAAGGTGCCCGAAGGCACGCAGAGCGGCAAGGAACTGCGCGTGCGCGGCAAAGGTGTTCCGCACCTGAACGAGCGCGGCCGCGGCGACCTGATCGTGCGCGTCATCGTGCAGACGCCGAAGAAGCTTTCGCGTCAGCAGCGCGAACTGGTCGAGCAGCTGGCCGAATCAATGCAAGTGGACAACAAACCGCACGCTCCAAGCCTGCTCGACAAGATGAAGGACCTCTTCAACTAAAGCAAGGGACTAGGTGCTAGGGAATAATCAGGCCGCGCTTGGCGCGGCCTGATTATTCTTGTGCGTGAGGTTAGTGTGCCGCAGCTTTGCGCAGCCGGTCGTGCAGTGCAGCGCCGATGCCTTCGGCCGGTGGCAGCGGGCACAGCAACACCGTGCAGCCAGCCTGGTCCAGCGCGCGCAGCCCTGCGTAGAGCCGCGCTGCCAACTCGCGTGGTTTTGTCCAATGTCCCCACGGGAAGCGCACGGCGTCCAACCCAGCCAGCTCCGGTGCGGCGGCAAACTCAGCCGGAAGCAATACGCCAAGCCGTTCGCCCGCGTGCTCGCTGGCAGCTGCGGCCAGCAGACGCGGCAGCTCGCGCGCTGTTCCCTCAATCAGGTAGAGCCGTGCCTTCGGCGCATAATGCCGGATGCCGACGCCGGGTGAGGGCAGCGCTTCAGGCGACGCCGCAGCCAGTGGCTTGTCTGTTTTAAACAACTCCGCAGACCCTGTTACTGCACGAATCTGCTCCAGCGTCACCGCGCCGGGGCGATAGACGATGATCGGCGTCTGCGTCGGATCGAGCACCGTCGACTCCACGCCATGCTGCGCCGGTCCCGCGTCCAGAATCGCGTCGATACGTCCGTCCAGGTCGTCCAGCACATGCTGCGCCGTGGTAGGGCTGGTGTGGCCAAAACGGTTGGCGCTGGGCGCGGCCACGGGCACCTGCGCAATCTCGATCAGGCGCAATGCCACCGGATGCGCAGGCATGCGGATGCCGACCAGCGTACGGCCCGCGGTCACCGAGTCCGGTACGGCAGTAGAGCGCGGCAGCAGCAGTGTCATCGGCCCGGGCCAGAAGGCCTCCATCAGCTTGCGCGCGGCCTCAGGCACATCCGTCACCAGCGCGAGCAGCATGGGGTTGTCCGCCGTGGCCGGCCCCGCAATGTGCACGATCACCGGGTCCCAGTGCGGGCGCTCCTTCGCAGCAAAGATGCGCGCAACCGCGGCCGGGTCCAGTGCGTTCGCGCCCAGCCCGTAGACCGTCTCCGTGGGCAGCGCCACCAGGCCGCCCGCGCGCAACATCTCCGCTGCGCGCGCAAGGCCGTCGCGCGACACAGCATCGTCGAGATGCGCAGGGTCAGCCGTAAGCCGAAGCGTGGTCATAGCTCTATTGTCGCCGCTCGGTGGGGCGAAGGCCAATTACCGTATACTCGACTCCTTACGATGATTGAGACGGAGATCAAGTTTCGCGTTACCGATGTGGATGCGCTCACCTCGCTGTTGCAGGCCGCCGGCTTTCGGCAGCAGACGCCGCGTTCGTTTGAGAGCAATGTTCTGTTCGACACGCAGGACCGCGCCATGCGTGCACGCACTGAGATTCTGCGCATCCGCCACTACAACGGCAAGTGCGTCATCACCCACAAGCGCTTGCCCGACGACGGCCCCGGCGAAGACCGCCACAAGCATCGCGTCGAGACAGAGACGGTGGTCTCCGACGGTGCGGCGATGGAGGAGATCTTCCGCTCGCTGGGCCTTGTAGCGGCGTTTCGATACGAGAAGTGGCGCACCGAGTGGGCTGACGGCGAGGGCCACTGCGTCATCGACGAGACGCCGATCGGCAACTTCGCCGAGCTTGAAGGCACGCCCGAGTGGATCGACCGCGTAGCCGCGCGGCTCGGCGTGGAGCCCTCGGCCTATCTCACGCTGAGCTATGGGCGGCTCTTCGACATGTGGCGCGAGGAGCACAAATCCAGCGCGCAGGACCTGACCTTTGCCGCCTGCGCTGCACACTGACCGGCACGAGCTTCGCCACCAATCCGCAGCACACTCTCAGGCCGCTAAAGCAGACCTTCAGCGGCGGCTTCGTGTCCCAGAAGGATGCACTCATGGCGCACGCTGAAGTTCGCAGCGTCATCGCCGATACCTCCTCATGAAGGCCAATTGTGGCGATTCGGACAAGGAAGGGGTGGAGACGATGGGAGTACGCATCGGGACGAAGCGAGTTGCAGGATGGATAGCGCGAGGAATGGCATTGGTGTTGCTGGCAGGCATGGCCGTCCCCGGCCGCGCAGCAGATGAGCGTGCGGTCAAGTCACGTGTAGCGCCGGTGTATCCAGAGGTCGCCAAGCGCATGAAGATCGGCGGCGTGGTGAAGCTGGAAGTGACGGTGGACGCAGACGGCAAAGTGGTAGACGTGAAGCCGGTGAGCGGGAACCAGATGCTTTCAGGCGCGGCGCAGGAGGCAGTAAAGAAGTGGAAGTTCGCAGCAGGTGACGGACAAAGCACGGTGCAGATCGCGGTCAATTTCGATATTCAGTAAGCTGCAAATGAAAAGGGCGGCGGGGCCAATCGCGCTCCGCCGCCCTCTTCTGTTTTTCGCCTACTTCTCTACGCCGTGGCACTTCTTGAACTTCTTGCCCGAGCCGCATGGGCAGGGATCGTTGCGGCCCACCTTGTCGCCCACAATGCGCTGCTGCGGCTGCGAGGCATCGCCCGCACCGGCGCGGCTTGCGGCGGCCAGGTCGCGCTGCTTCTTGCGCTGGAACTCCTTCTCCAGCGCGTCAATCGTCGCAGCCGTCGCACGCGAGTGCGACGGCATTTCGATCTCGCGCGGCTCGGCGTCGAGCGCGGGTGCTTCCGCTGAGGCCACCGGCGGCGCCGCAGGAACAGCACGGCGCGGCTCCGGCATCACCTGCACGGGGTTACCGTCCTGCCCAATGATCTGCATGCGGAAGAGGAAGCGCACGGCGTCTTCCTGGAACTTCAGCAGCATGGCCT
>DATMUN010000667.1:0-3860 GCA_035563895.1 Occallatibacter sp.
CATCCGGAACCACGTGGAATCCGGTGGTGGAGCGCTCTATGATATCGGTTGCTATCTGATTCAGGCAGCACGAATTGGTTTTGGCGGCGAGCCGCACCATGTTGTTGCGAGCGTTGAGCGAGATCCACGATTCGGCGTGGATCGCTTAACGTCGGCATTGCTCGAGTTTGACGAAGGGCAGGCCGCGTTCACCTGTTCCACGCAGTTTGTACCATATCAGCGTGTGCAGTTCTTTGGAACCACCGGCCGTATCGAGATCGAGATCCCTTTCAACGCGCCAAAGGATCGACCCACGAGGATTTTCATCGACGAAGGCGGCGATCTCTTCGGCGCCGGTATCACCGTCGAAGAGTTTCCTGTGTGCGACCAGTACGCGCTTCAGGGTGATGCGTTCGCCCGTGCGGTCTTTGACGGCGCGGAAGTCCCTGTGCCGTTGGAAGAGGCTATCCGCAACATGAAGGTCATTGAGGCTATCTTCGCTTCGGCCAAGAGCGGCACCTGGCAACCGGTTGCTTCTTGATGCTTCGAGTAGCAGCTAAAAAGGGGGAAGGCGTGTGCCTTCCCCCTTTTGTTCGTACGCGATTACTTTGCGCGGCCCACTGCCAGTCGCAGACCGACACGCACATTTAAAGGCAAAGTGATGTACCCGATCGGCCCCATGTGCTGATTGTCGGCAAGGTTCTCTGCCTGGCCGTAAACGGAAAACCACGACTTCCACTGGTAGCTTGCACCCGCGTCCAACTTGGCATAACCATGATCGAGGTTGCGGTTGGGTAGCAACAGGCTATTGCCGCCGTCCTGGTCAGAGTAAGCAAGATAGGTGGAATCGTCGCTGCGGCTCACAAAGGATGCAGTGAGATTCGCTGTGATCTTGTGCGCTGAGTAACTGGCTGAAGCGAATCCCGTGTGTGGAGGACGACGGAAAGGGCGTGCGCCCTTCAGCGGCGAGTACGCGCCAAGCGGAGTTCCGTTGAAGGAGTAGCCGTAGCCTCCTGCGAGCGCTTCATTGTCGCTTGAGAAGGAGCGCTGCACAACGGCATCGAGATAGGTGTAGCCGCCCCGCAGGAAGATTGCGTTCCCAATGCCGCCTTCAACCGTGGCTTCGACGCCTTGCGCGCGGAAGGCCTCAGTGTTGACGTAGAGGCCGTAGTCGTAGGTGTAGTAGTAGCCGAGCGCGTCAATCAGCGACTGCTTTTCGGTGTCGCTCAGGTTAGGCAGGATGTTGGGCAACAGCACAGCGCCGACCGACTCCACCTGCTTGCCGAATTCGTTATGGAAGTAGCTTGTGCGGAAGACAATACGATTGGTCAAGAACGTCTGCTCTACGCCACCTTCATAGGTGCGCACTGCAGGCGCGGCGAGCGGACCGATGTTGAGTTGTTGCGCAATGTCCTGGTATCCATTCGAGACCAGAAAGCGATAGAGCGAGCTGAGCTCCTCAGTCAGGGCAGGCTCGCGTGAGGCGTCTCCGTAGTTGAACATCACTCGTGTGCCGCTGAAGATGCCGGTACGCGGCTTGAGCGCGAACAACGAGAAGCTGGCGCGTGGTGAAGTCTGCGTGCCGAATTCAGAATAATGCTGGAGACTTCCGCCAAGCGCATAAAAGAAACGCTGTTTGTAGTCTCCCTGAACTGCGGCGATGTAGTCGTAGTTGGTGCGTTCTACCTGCTTGTCAGAGAAGAATGTAGGCAGGTACTGACGGCCGCGCTCATCTTCGAAGTGAAATCCGGCGAGTGCAGTGAAGTGCGGCGTGAGGCGATATTCGCCCTGATAGACCAACTGGTCGCGGTTTGAGTCAAGGTACTGGCGATAAGGATAGGTCTCCGGGTAGTCGAGGATGGCGCGGCCCGTTGCCGAGTAGCCGTTCGCGCCGCTGATCGTCACCGTATTGCCAAAGTAGGCCTGATCACCATAGGTGTCATACGTGAGCAACTCGCCCGAAGGCTGCCACAGACTGTACTGTTCGCGACGCCGCACCGCGCCATAGCGCACCATGTTGTGGAAGTCCGGCGTCGTCTGATTGTCAATCGAAGCAGAGACGATTAGGTCTTGATCCTTTTGTGTGGCTTGGTCTGCTACCTGGTAAAACTCCCACGCGTTGGGCACGCCCGAGCCGGATACACCGTAGTGCAGCGTACCGCGGATCTGAGTTGCAGCACTTGGTTGCCAGCCAAGGTTTGCGACGGTTGTGGCTGCATGGAACGAATCATGCGGGATGTTGTTGTCTGTCTGCAGCCAACTGAACTCGCCGAGATAGTCGAGTCGCCCGTGAGTGCCTGCGAGTGCCACGTCTTCCTGTGAGGTGTAGAAGTTGCCTGCGTCTCCGTGAAAAAGAAGCGATGGAAAGCTGGTTGTGCCGCGAGGAGTTGTCAGGCTCACCACTCCACTGGCGGCACCCGCGCCGTACAGGTTCGAGCCGGGGCCGCGATAGACTTCCACGCGCTCTGTTCCGTTCGTAGAAACCGGGCCGAAATCGAAGCGGCCGCCGAGATCACCTGCACTCACGCCGTCGAGGAGAATCTGGTTGGCGTCGGAGTTTCCGCCGCGAATGAAGAGTGAACTCTGGGCACCGCGCTGGCCGGTCTGTGCAACAACGGTGCCGGGCATTAGCTGCAGCACATTCACCAGGTCTGCACGAGTCGACAAATCCGAAGGGCCCAGGACGCTTGTGGCCGCGCCGAGCTGCGCCTGCGGAGTCGGCGTTCCAGTCGCCGTTACCACGATCGACTGCCGGACCCACTCCGGCTCAAGAACGAGGTTGCGTTCCACGCTATCAAGAGAACGGGCGTAGAAACCAGGCGTCTCGATCTGGCGGAATCCTTCCGCGCCAATCAGGAGGTAGAAACGCCCTGCCTCGCCAGTCGAGATGGAAAAGCTGCCATCTGCCGAGGATTTGGCCTTGTTGACAGCCTTGCCGGAGTGGATAAGCACTACGGTGGCGTTCGCGATCCGCGCGCCGCTCGGATCAGTCACCGTGCCGTGAATTTCGGCAGCGCGGATGAAAGTGCTGGAGGCAAGTACGGAAAAAGCGAGAAAGAGTGCGCGCCATCGGCGCACGAGCGGAGAAATACTCACTGTAGCTCCTTCGTTCCCCTCGGAACGTAAGCGGGTTCTGGGCGCACAAGGACCGGTCTCCTGACTTGCGCCTTCTCCAGCCACCTTCCCGGCAGCTGTCTGCCAGTGGTTTGCGTGCGGAATCCGCTCTCGGCGGATATCCTGGCTGGTTTCTCGCCCTCGACCGTAACGACGATCGCAAGGGCAGGGGCGCTCACAGTTGCGGGGCAGTGGCGGACTTTCACCGCCTTCCCGAACATCCTGGCGTTTGCCGTTATGTGTGGGCCGTGCAAAGGCACAGCAGGTATGGCATCAAACCGACTTCGATACCATCAATGTTTATAGCGCTCGACCCCACTGAAGTCAAAATACTGAGGTGGGCTATGAGTGCGTTACGAGCAGATCAGTGAGCTACTTTCCGAACAGGCTGCGAAGGCGCGTGCGTAACGCTAGGCGTATCCGCAACTCTCCTGCACGGTGCAGGCCGCCTGTGCGCACAGAGAGAGCGAAGTCAAGTAAGGACGCACGAGTAGGTATGAGCACGCGGCGCAACAGGTGCGGGTCTGTTGCCAGAGTATTCATCCCGGAGATGCAACTGAAGGCGATAGGGAAGTGCTTCGCAGCAATTGAACGCGCCAAGTCGTTCCAGGCGCCGTAGGGATAGGCGAAGGAGGTTGTGGGGGTGCCAAGGAGCTCTTCGAGATCAGAAGCGCTGCCGGCAATCTCGTTCGCGAGTGCAGCATCGTCCAGTTTGGTCAGGTCCCGATGAGTGCGCCCATGCGCGTCAAATGCGAAGCCTTCCGCGG
>DATMUN010000668.1:0-2809 GCA_035563895.1 Occallatibacter sp.
GGCCTTCGGGGTCGCTGTGGCGCTTCTCTTCGTCGGGGCGGGCCACATAGACGGCGTACCAGTTGGTGGCGAGGCGGCCGGCCATGCGGGCGCCGACACGGATGAGGCGCTCGGTGCCTGGGCGAGTGCTGAGGCAGACCATGACCTTGTCCGGCACGGGGGCCTGTTCGAGGCCCTGGGTGCGGCGGTAGTCGGCGGCGCGTTTTGAGACCTGCTCGGCGGTGGCGCGCAGTGCGAGCTCGCGCAGAAGGTTCAGGTTGCCCTTGCGGAAGAAGTTGGCCAGCGACTGCTCGACCTTTTCGAGCGGGTAGATCTTGCCCTGGCGCAGGCGCGAGCGCAGCTCTTCGATGGAGATATCGACGTTGATGACTTCGTCGGCGCGCTTGATGAAGCTGTCGGGAACGGTCTCGCGGATGACGGTGTTGGCGGAGCGGTTGACGGCGTCGTTAAGCGTCTCGATGTGCTGGATGTTGACGGCCGTCATGACGTTGATGCCGGCATCGAGCAGCTCGAGCACATCTTCGTAGCGCTTGCGGTTGCGGCAGCCGGGGACGTTGGTGTGCGCCAGCTCGTCGACGATGACGGTGTTGGGACGGCGCGCGAGAATGGCGTCCAGATCCATCTCTTTGAGGTCGACGCCGCGATAGGGAACCACGCGGAGGGGGACGATCTCGAGATCGCGAATCTGGTCGACGGTTTCCTGGCGCCCGTGAGGCTCCACGAGGCCGATGACGATGTCCACACCCTGGCTGCGCTTGATGAGCGCATCGTTGAGCATGTGGTACGTCTTGCCGACGCCGGGAGCGGCGCCGAGGTAGATACGCAGCCTGGCAGGTTCCTGTGTGCGTTCGAGCGTGATCTCTGCCATCGCTTAGCCAACCTCCACGGGATGCGGAACTTCGTCGACAACGGCTACTGGAAGCGTGAAGCGGAAGGTGGTGCCGTGTCCGAGGCGGCTTTCGACAGCGAGCTGGCCGCCGAGCGACTCGACGAAGCGGCGAACGAGCGCGAGGCCGAGGCCGGTGCCCTTGTCGGACGCGGTGTTGAAGCGGTCGAAGAGATGGCTGAGGCGGTCTGCCTCGATGCCGCGGCCTGTGTCGCGCACGGTGAACTGCACGAAGCTCTTGATCTCTTCTGCCGCGAGCAGGATCTCTCCCTCGGGCGGGGTGTAGCGCAGGGCGTTGGTCATCAGGTTGTCGAAGATGGAGCGGACGGCGCGGCGGTCTGCCTGGATGTAAGAGAGGTCGGCGAAGGCCTTGACCTGCACGCGGATGTGCTTTTCAGAGGCGCCTTCGCAGTAGCGGTCGCGGACTTCTTCAAGCAGCGGCAGGGGGCGCATGCGATCGGGGTTGAGCTCGCGCTTGCCGGTGTCGAGCT
This sequence comes from Occallatibacter sp., assembly GCA_035563895.1. Taxonomy (GTDB): domain Bacteria; phylum Acidobacteriota; class Terriglobia; order Terriglobales; family Acidobacteriaceae; genus Telmatobacter. The sequence continues at coordinate 1,378 of DATMUN010000668.1, forward strand.
CGGCCACTTCGATCAGGTCGGACATCAGGTCGTTGAGCTTCTCCGACTCGCTGCTGGCGGCGGCGATGAGCTCGGCCTGCAGCGGCTTGAGCTCGCCGCCGAAGCCCTGGCCGAGAGCGTAAAGGCCGCGGCGCAGCTGCAGCAGTGGGTCGCGGAGCTTGCGGCTGGCGACGGCGATGAACTGTGTCTTGAAGCGGTCGGTGTCCTGCAGGGTGGTGATGTCTTCAAGCGTGGTGACGGTGCCGAGCAGTCGTCCGTCCGAGTCACGCATGGGCGTGGTGCGCAGGCGGTAGCTGCGCTCCTGCTGGCCGATGTGCATGGGCAGCACGGCGGCTTCGCCTTCTGCTGCGATGGGCTTCTGCATGGAGAGCGCGTCGCGGATGGCGTTCAGGATCTTTTCGCCGCCGGGCGTGGTGGTGAGTGCCATGCGGTCAGAGGCGGCGTCGCCGAGGATCTCGGCTGCGGCCTGGTTGACCTTAAGCACGTGGCCTTTGCCGTCGGTGACGATGATGGGTTCGAAGATAGATTGCAGAACGGCGTCGGAGAGCTGGAACTCCATCTGCTTGCGGCCGGCTTCGGAGTCGCGCAGGTCGCGGAGGCGCACGCCGATGCGGTTAAGCTCGCTGACGATCACGCCGAAGTCGTCACGGCTGTTCCACTCGACGCGGTGCTCGAGATTGCCTTCGGCGATCTTGCGGATATCGCGCGCGAGCATGCGGATGGGCCGCATGACGGAGACGATGGTGACGGCTCCGATGAGAAGCGCGCATACGACGAAGAGCACGGCGAGGCGGGTGTCGCCGGCGGCGGCAAGCGCAGGACGCACGACAAGTGCCAGGCCAAGCGTGAGGGCTGCCAGAGCTGAGCAGCCGAGTATGAGGCGCTGGGAAAAATTCAGCATCGCCACGATCTCCGGGGAGGATAGCTTAACTCATTTTCGTGGATCGACCCGCTTTGCGCCAAATCGCCGCCGCAAAATGGGACTGAGATTACGGAATACGGCAGACGGCGAGCTGGTCGTTGTGCCAGGAGCAGGCGAGGCCAGCGGGCTGCGGATAGGCGACCAGGACCCAGTCGACGCCGAAGTCTGCATGGAGGCGCTGGAAGTCGCGCAACTGGAAGTTGGTCCAGCCGTCGGTTGCGGCTACCTGACGCTCCCACTCGGTGCCGAGCTCGGGAACCTGCGTGACTACGGCAGTGTCCTTGATGGAGTCGGCCAGCTGGCTGCGCTCAGCCAGAGCGCGGAAGCTGTGGTAGTCCTCGCCGGGAGCGGCCATGTAACGGGGATCGACGGCGAAGTAGGCGTCGGTCGGGGTGTTGAGGCGAATCCAGGCAAAGGCCTGAAGCCAGCGGTTGGAAGACTGTACGCCGGGGAGCTCAAGATGCGGGCTGCTGCTGAACTGTACGCGCTGTGCGTAGAGCATGCCGCCAT